>NZ_JAAAHR010000208.1:0-15900 GCF_009908215.1 Nonomuraea sp. K271
GCGTCGATGAGGGCGGAGGTGTTGTACAGGGCGGCGATCTGGGCCAGCAGGGCCTCCTGGCGGCTCGCGTCCACGGCCAGCCCGGTGTGCTCGACGGCCTGGTCCATGGCCTTGTCGAGCTTGCTCAGCGCGACGCGGACCTTCCGCTCGGACGCGCCTCCCTCGCGCAGCGCCTTGGCCCGCTTGGCGGCCAGCGCGACGCGGGTCAGCCTGCGGTGGGCGTCGACCTCGCTGGCCGTACGGTCGCTGACCTCGGCAAGGCCCATCCTGACCAGCAGCCGCTCGGGCGTCAGCCGCCAGTTGATGCGGCCGGTTCCGCGGATGCGGTGGCGCTCGATGGCCATGCCGCGCTCCCACAGCCAGGCGGCCACCAGCGGGGCGGCCAGCCGGAACAGCGCCTCGGGCACGCTGCGCGCGTCCATGCTGGACAGGACGGCGGTCAGGCAGGTCAGCGCCCACACGGCGATGCCGTCGATGCCGGCGCTGAAGTTCTCGCGCATGTTGCGGCGGGCGCGTACGGCCGAGGTGATGATCGCGACCTCGATGAACGCGAACAGCAGCAACCGCAGCGGCCCGTCGAGCCCCAGCACGTCGCCGGAGAAGCGCCACATGCCCTGCGCCGACACGCCGGTGGCGATGGACGCGGCCACGATGGTCAGCACGTCCTCGACGGGTCGCGGGGCCACGTATCGGGTGAACAACCAGGCGACCGCGCGCCAGACGACCCTGATGATCAGGAACGTCAGCGCGAGCGCGGCCAGGCCGAGCAGCGCGATGACAGCGGTGGCGAGCGGCTTCTCTGTGACGAAGGCTGTTATTTCCTCGAATGTCGGCATCAGTCACTATCCGTGGGGGCTCTGGCTCCGGCTCTACGCGACGAGATCATCGCAGAATGTCGCCATCTTGTACGCCAAACGGCATCTGCCGCCCCATTTTGCCCAGGTTTCACCCCAGTTCCCGGGCTTGATCGGCTCTGGAATCCGCAGGAGGACTGCCGTCAGCGCCCCGGCGGCCCTGTCCCACCGCCGTACGGACGATCCGTCCAGCCCAGGATCGCGTAACCCCGCGGTCACATAAGGTGCGCGCCTGAGGCGGCGGGCCGGTGCGCGGCCTGAGCCGTAGGGTGGGGGCGCACTCGGCCGGTCCGAGAGATAAATTCCTCCTTTCGGAGGGCAACAGCCGCCTTTCCGGATGGGACCATCTATGGAGGGGTTTATCCCGACATGGTGTGATGTATCCCAGCAGGACGGATATCGATGGCAGACAACGAGTTCCCTCTCGTCCAGTTCATGCGTGACGGGTTCGATCCCGTGGGCGAGCTCGGCCGCATCCGCGCCGAGCACCCCGTCTTCCCGATGGAGATCCCCGGCGGCCAGACCGTCTACCTGGTCACCCGCTGGGAGGACGTGCGCGGCGTCCTCGGCGACCACGAACGTTTCAGCAACGACTTCGCCGGTGTGATCGGGCTCGGATCCAACCAGGAGGACCCGGGCGGCCTCGGCTTCCGCGACCCGCCCGAGCACACCCGGCTGCGCAGGTTCCTGACGCCCGAGTTCACCGTGCGGCGGCTGCGCAGGCTGGAGCCGCGGATCGGGACCATGGTCGAGGAGGCCCTCGACCGCATCGAGGCCAAGGGCGCCGGGAGCATGCCGGTCGACCTGGTCGAGGAGTTCGCGCTGCCGATCCCGTCCCTCGTCGTGTGCGAGCTGCTCGGCGTCCCGTACGACGAGCGCGCCGACTTCGTCAAGCTCAGCAAGGACCGCTTCGACTTCACGGCCGGCCCCGAGGCGTCCCTGCAGGCGATCAACGACGCGATGACGTACCTCACGGACCTCGTGGCCAGGGAGCGGCAGGAGCCGGGCGAAGGGCTGCTCGGGCAGCTGCTGCGCGACCACGGCGACGAGCTCGACGACCGCACGCTCGCCAGCATGGCCGACGGCCTGCTGACCGGTGGCCACGACACCAGCACGAGCATGCTCGCGCTCGGCACGCTCTGGCTGCTGCGCAATCCCGAGCAGGCCGCCAAGGTGCGCGAGGTCGACGGCTACATCAACGACGTCGTCGAGGAGCTGCTGCGCTACATGACGGTCGTGCAGGTCGCCTTCCCGCGCTTCGCCCGCGACGACATGGAACTGCACGGCGTGCCGATCAAGAAGGGCGAGATGGTCCTCTGCTCGCTCACCGGCGCCAACCGCGATCCCAGCCTGGGCGACGACATGGACGTCGTCCGTCCCGGCCGCGACATCGCGGGCTCGCACATGGCGTTCGGCCACGGCATCCACCGCTGCATCGGCGCGCCGCTGGCCCAGATGGAGATGCGCATCGCCTTCCCCGCGCTGCTGCGCCGTTTCCCCGGCCTGCGGGTGGCGGGCGAGGTGCCGTTCAGGGAACTCGCCATCGTCTACGGCGTGAAAGAGCTACCCGTCGCCTGGTAGAGCGGTTACGTTCGCACTGTGAACGAGCGCAGCGCGTACGAGCCCGTCCTCGACCTGGCGGTGATCAGCGCCGTCGTGTTCGACACCGACGGCGTGGTGACCGACACCGCCAGGGGGCACGCGGCCGCCTGGAAGCACGTCTTCGACGCCTTCCTGCGTGGCCGCTCAGCGCCGTTCGACATCCGCGGCGACTACCTCCGCCACGTCGACGGGCGGCCGCGGCTCGACGGCATCCGCACCTTCCTGGCCGCGCGCGGCATCACGGTGCCCGAGGGCGCGCCGGACGACGAGCCCGGCGCCCCGACCGTGCACGGGCTCGGCCTGGCCAAGGACCGGGTCTTCATGGCCCAGGTGGACAAGTACGGCGTGGCCGCCTTCCCCTCCACGGTCGCGCTGCTGCACGAGCTGCGCCGGCGGGGAGCGCGTACGGCGGCCGTGTCGGCCAGCCTGCACGGCCGCAGGCTGGTGACCGCCGCGGGCGTCGCGCACCTGTTCGACCTGCTGGTGGACGGCAACGACGCGGCCCTGATGAACCTGCCGGGCAAACCCGATCCCGCCCTGTTCCTGGAGGCCGTGCGCCGCCTCGACCTGCCCGCCGCCAAGGCCGCGGTGGCCGAGTCCGCGCTGCCCGGCATCGAGGCGGGCAGGAAGGGCGGGTTCGGGCTGGTGATCGCCGTCGCCGGGGACGGCGGCGGCGCGGCCGAACTGCACGTGCACGGCGCCGAGATCGTGCTGGCCGACCTGGGCGAGCTGGCCGTGCGCGGCCGGGTGCTGCCGGTCCGGAGCTGACCTCCAGTATGTGACCTCCGTACGTGACCTCCGTACGTGACCTCCGTACGTGACCTCCGTACGTGACCTCCGTACGTGACCTCCGTACGCCGTGGTGGCGGGGCCTGGTGGCGGCCCGGCCGGGTCGCGCTCCTATCCTTGAGGCTCGTGACCGTCCTCATCGACCCGCCCAACTGGCCGGGACCCCGCGGCCTCATGTGGTCGCACCTGGTCAGCGACAGCTCCCTGAGCGAGCTGCACGACTTCGCGCTGCGGCTCGGGGTGCCGGAGCGGGCGTTCGACCGTGATCACTACGACGTGCCGGAGACCGTGCACGCCCGCGCGGTGTCGCTGGGCGCGCAGGCGGTCGGCTCACGAGAGCTGCTCCAGCGGCTCGTCGCCGCGGGTCTGCGCCGACGCAAGCGCCGCTAGCTCGGCGGCCAGGTTGGCGCGGGCGGCCTCCTCCCACCATGCGCGCGCCCTCGCCGTCCGGTAGAGGGACGGCCCGGCCAGCAGCCGGCGCAGCACCTCTGAGCGCCCCTCGGCGAACAGGTCGCCGGGCACGTGGGCGTACTCCTCGCGCACGGCCGCGGCGTAGCCGGCGTAGTCGGGGCCGCCGAGCACGGCGAGGTCGGCGTCGCACAGGACGGCGCCGTCGCGGTCGCCGGCGGCGAGCGTGTCGTGGGCGGCCGTCAGGCGCACCAGCCTGGCCACCTCGGCGACCCGGACGGCGGGCACGCCGCACCTGGGCAGCCTCGACTGCGCGAGCCAGGCGCTGCGCTCCTCGTCCCAGCCCGGCCTGCCGTCGTAGACGGCGTCGTGGAACCAGGCGGCCAACAGCACCGCATCGGGGTCGTCCGCCTCGCCGGCCAGCCGTCCGGCGGCGGCGAGCACGGCGGCCAGGTGGCCGAGGGTGTGGTAGCGGCGGTGCGGCTCCGACCAGCGGGCGACCAGCTCCGCTCCGGTGGCGAGGCTCGCGGCCGAGCGGCCCGCGAGCGCTGTCCAGTCGTCGATCACCGTCCCACCGTACGCGGATCGTCCCCATGTGTTTGGTAACGTCCTGCTCATCGACGCCACGCCGAAGCAACCTCGGCGCCTGCCCCGCTGGCGGGAGCTGCGCGCCGTCATGCCCGCGCGGCCCCGCTGGTCCCCGTCCCAGCGCGTCGCGGGCGCCGCCGACGTCGCCGACCTGCGGCTGATGGCCAGGCGGCGGGCTCCGCGGATGGTGTTCGACTACGTCGACGGCGCGGCCGAGGGCGAGCGGTCGATGGCCAGGGCCGTGGAGGCGTTCGAGCGGGTGGAGTTCAGTCCCCGCGTGCTGCGCGACGTCGCCGAGGCCCCGACCGCGGTCGAGATCCTGGGGCGGCGGATCGCGATGCCGGTCGTGCTCGGCCCCACCGGCTTCACCCGCATGATGCACCGCGAGGGCGAGCCGGCGGTGGCGCGGGCCGCCGAACACGCGGGCGTCCCCTACACCCTGTCCACCATGGGCACCACGACCGCCGGCGACGTGGCCACCACCGCCCCCGGCGGGTGGAACTGGTTCCAGCTGTACGTCGTCCGCGACCGGGCCCGCAACCTGGACGTCCTGTCCCTGGCGCGTGAGGCCGGCATGGACGTGCTCGTGGTGACCGTGGACGTGCCCGTGGCGGGGGCGCGGCTGCGCGACGTGCGCCACGGCCTGACCGTACCGCCGTCCCTGCGCTGGCGCAGCGTGCTGCAGGCGGTACGCCACCCGGCGTGGTGGTTCGACTTCCTCACCAGCGAGCCGCTCAGGTTCGCCACCGTGGACGGCGCTCCCGACGACCTGGCCGGCATCACGAACCTGATGTTCGACCCCTCGGTGACGGTCGACGACCTCGGCTGGATCCGATCGGCGTGGCAGGGAAAGCTGCTGGTCAAGGGGGTGCAGCGGGTCGACGACGCCAAGGAGTTGGCCGCGGTGGGGGTGGACGGGCTCGTCGTGTCCAACCACGGCGGGCGCCAGCTCGACCGCGCCCCCACGCCGCTGGAGCTGCTGCCCGAGGTGGTGGCCGCCGTCGGCGACCGCACCGAGGTCTTCCTCGACGGGGGCGTGCGCACGGGCGCGGACGTGGCCGCCGCGGTGGGGCTGGGCGCGAAGGCGTGCTTCATCGGCCGCGCCTACCTCTACGGTCTGATGGCGGGCGGCGAACCGGGCGTGCGCAGGGTGCTCGACCTGCTGCGAGCCGAGCTCGTACGCACTCTGCAGCTGCTGGGCGTCGGCGACGTCACCGAGCTGGGCCCCGACGCGGTCCGCCTGCGCTGAGCGGACGGACGAAAGTCCGTCATTCATCACCAGAAGGGTGCGTATTTCCCCACCACTGCCATCGCTCTGCACCTTCGCACGGGGCACCGCCCCGCGGAGAGGAGAGCGACATGGCGACCGGGGAATTCCACGTGATGAAAGTGCCGGCCGAGCAGCTGACCGGCGCTCTGCACGGTCAGGTTGTCGACCCGGGTGCGCAACCGACGAAGGTCGTGCGGCGCAGCGAGGGCTGGACCGTGGACGTGAGCTGGGAGGTCACCGGTGAGCTGGTCGACTGGCTGACGGGATGCTGGAAGCTGGAGATCATCGCCGACGGGGCGGGAGACGGCGGGTCACGGCATCCCTCCCCTCCCATGGAGCTGACCTTCACCCCTGGATCGGGCCGGTACACCGCCTCCGTCCCGATGCGCGGCCGGCTGAGCCCCGGCACCTATGACCTCGTGGTCAACCTCACCACGGCGACCGCCGCCGGCACCGCGGGGGCGCTCGGCGGATTCGTCGTCCTCAGCAAGATCGTCGTGCTGGACTAGAGTACGCCGTCCCGGAAGTGCCCCCGGGGCGGCGGATCGACGATTCGTCTGCAAGCCCGTCGCAAGCGGCGGCTCCTACGCTCCTGCCTGGCGGCCACGGGGCAGAGCCGGCCGCCGACCGTATCCGACGCCGCTGGAGCACGCTCCTAGAGGCGAGGGGACCAGCAACACGGGAGACCCCATGTCCGACACTCCGATGACCGCGGACGACGTGCTGCGCATCGCGGCCTACAAGGACCGGAGCCCGGCGCTCGAAGCGATGGTGATCGCCTACAGCTACCACCGGGTCGCCGGCGACCTGGCCGCGCACCTCGGCAAGGACGCCACCAACTGGTACTGCTACGCCACCTGGACGTCCAAGGCGGTCGGGGAGAGCCTCGACCTCGGCCCGGACTCCCCCTTCATCGCGGACGTGGGCCGCAAGCTGGGCGTGCCGCAGCGGTTCAAGCGGCTGTTCAGGGCGGCGCTGCTCACCCTGCTCGGCCCCAGCTACCAGCTCGGGCTGGCGCTGGCCAACCGGGCCATCTTCCTGGAGACGGCCAGCCTCGCGGTCAACCTGTGGAACGACACGCCCGACCGCTACCTCAGAGTGAGCCCCGGATCCGACCTGACGCCGACGCCGCCGCGGTTCCTGACCGACCTGCTCGCCGACGCCGACGAACGTTACCTGAAGGACGCCGCGCAGCTGCTCGCCGAGGCCCGCCAGGCGGGCGACCCGGCGGCCAGGGCCGAGCTGATGCTGGGCGCCAACATCGCGCTGTCCGCCTACGAGCAGGCCCGCGCGCAGAAGGCTCTGGAGCTCGTGCTCTACCGGCCGGTCAGGTGGCTGACGCGGGTGTCGTGGCGCTCGCTGCGCTCGCTGGTGACCCGGCGGCCCTTCCCCAGAATCCCGCTCTACAGCGCGCGGCACGAGGACCAGCCGTGGCTGACGCGCCTGCTGGAGTCGGCGTGGTCGTCCCTCTACACCCGCCACGTGTTCGCGGTGCGCACGCCTCTCAGCGACGTCAGGGTCGGCCGGCCGCTCACCGCGCCCGCCGGCGTCGACCTGGCCGAGGTGTGGGCGCCGATCCAGAACGAGAAGGTGCGCAAGCTGGCCGAGGAGTTCATCACCGAGGACCAGCAGGCGTCCATGGCGGGCGTCACCGACTGGGTGTCCTACCGCGACCGCATGCGCTTCATCGTCAGCTATTTCCGCGTGTACCAGAACGTCTCAGCGCTCTACGACGCCCCGTTCGCCAAGGAGATCGCCGAGGGGCTGGCGGAGGAGATGAAGCGCGGGCTGGTCCCCCAGGCGGTCAGCGGCATGTTCGCCGGCAACCCGGGGCTCGGCCGGCCGCGCAAGGTCTACCGCTACCCGTCGGAGACCGATCCCGACGCGTACGAGATGCAGCACTTCGACTTCGAGCCGTTCCTGGAGGCGATCCCGCTCGGCCCGGACACGAAGTGAGTCAGTCAAGGAAGTCGCGGGTGATCTCCCTGGCCTGGAGCAGCCCGCGCAACTTCGCGAAACAGCGGGCTCGGGTGGGCCCGATGCTCCCGACCGGCCTGCCCAGCCTGCGTGCCACGTCCACGTAGTGCGGCTCGGAGGTTTCCGTGAGCGCCCTGAACAGGACCCGCTGCGACGCCGGCAGCTCCTCGACCAGCTCGGCCAGCGTGCCCGCCAGCCAGATCCTGGCCAGTTCCCTGTCGACGTCGTCCGTGCTGCCGAGCGAGTCGAGGTCGGGCGTGCAGATCTCCTTCGTCCGCCTGGTGAGCTTGAGACACTCGCGGAAGGCGATGGTGGCCAGCCAGCCGGCCATCCGCTGGCCGTCGGTCACGCTCTTCAGGTTCTGCCAGGCCAGCAGCCAGGTGGTCTGGAGCACGTCCTGGGCGTCCTCGTGGCTCAGCCTGAACCTGCGGATGCGGGCTTTCAGCATGGGGCTGAACTCCTCCATCAGCTGTTCCCACGCCGCCGCGTCGCCTTCCCGCGCGGCCGACACCAGCGCCGCCGTACAGGGACGCTCGATGGTCTCCACGTGCATGTTCGTCGTCTCCCTGCCGGCCCGGGTACTCGGGGGGCCACTCCCGTCCGGCAGGTCCACGGTGCGCCGAGCGATCTGTCCGGTCTGTTCCGGACGGCACAGTACGACTGTGTTCCTCGTCACATTCCAGGGAACAGCGGCGGCTCCCTGTCCAGGCGCGGAATGCGGCCTAAAGTTCTTGCATGAAAGGGCGGCTCCCTCACGACGTCGAGGCGATCGCCGCCGTGCTGGCGGGGATCCCCTTGTTCCGCGTGCTCGGGGAGAGCGGCATCCGGAGCACGGCGGGGGCCGGGCTGGCGCGGAGATACCGCTCAGGGCAGATCATCTTCCACCAGGGGGATCCGGGAGAGTCCCTGTACGTCCTGCTGGACGGCCTGGTGAAGGTGGTGTTCACAACCGAGCACGGCGACGAGATCGTGCTCAACATGCTGGGCAGAGGCGAGACCTTCGGGGAGATGGCGCTGCTGGACGGCTCCCCGCGCTCGGCGTCGATCGTGACCGCGCGGGCGGCGTGGGTGTTCGCGCTGCCCAGGGCGCGGCTGCTGGAGCTGATGCGGGAACATCCGGGGCTGGCCGACGAGTTCCTGCGCATGCTCGGCCACATGGTGCGCAGGCTCACCGACCAGGCGGCCGACCTGGCCTTCCTCGATCTCGGCGGGCGGCTGGCGAAACTGCTGCTGCAACTGGCCGACAAACACGGACAGGCCGACGGCGTCGTGGAGTTGCCCGGCCTGACCCAGTCCGACCTGGCCGCGCTGATCGGCGCGTCGCGACCGGCGGTCAACCGGGCGCTGCAGTCGCTCGTGTCGCGCAACCTCATCGCCGTCCAAGGCCGGACCATCACGCTGCTGGATGTCGCCGCTCTGCGCAAACGGGGCGGCCTTTGACCGAATCTGGAGTACGCGGCACATGACCGAACAGGACGAGCGCTGGCCGGAGGAGCGGTTCCGGCAGCTGAGGCAGCAGGCGGACCCCGACATCGACAAGGTCGTCGCCGACTATCTCGCGGCCCGGCCGGAACTGGGCGGCCCGCTGGAACAGCTCAAGGCCGTGGTCGCCGAACTGGGGGAGGCCAAGCGCGCGGCGAGGGCGCCCTCGGGCGAGCCGCCCGCATCCGACATCTTCGACGCCATCGACTTCGCCATGGAGCTGCCCGACTGGGGCGACGACGCCGAGTTGCTGGCCAGGGGGCAGGCCGTGTTCGCCGACTACGGGCTCTACCAGTCGGCCGCGCTGTTCTGCAAGTGCCTGCCGATGGCGTACGTCGAGGTGTCCAGCGCCAAGGTGCTGGCCGGCGTCTCCAGGCTGGCCACGCACGGCCTCACCCGGCGGGTGGCGGAGACCGGGCAGATGCTGATCGACGTGATGGGGCTGCGGGCCACCGCCAGCCTGCGGCCGGGCGGCCCCGGGCACACCACGGCGATCGGGCTGCGCATCCTGCACTCGTTCGTGCGCGCCGTGGTCAACGAGCGCTACGCCGATCGCTGGGACACCACGCGCTACGGGCCCCCGGTCAACCAGGAGCTGCTGCTGGCCACCATCTTCGACTTCTCCGTGGTCACGTGGGAGGCGCTGGAGCGCATGGGCGTCGTACTGACCGAGGAGGAACGCGCCTCCCACCTGTACACGTGGAGCGTCGTCGGCCACCTCATGGGCGTCGAGGCCTGCCGTGACGCGCCGCTCACCCTCGCCGACGTCGAGCCGGTCAGCGAGCGGCTCGGCCGCCTCTTCGAGTCCAGCGACGAGGGCATCCGGCTGATGGCCACGCTGCTGGCGGAGATGGAGGAGTTCATGCCCCTGGGGTGGCGCAAGCTGCCGCGCAGCCTGGTGCACTGGGTCTTCCGCGACGCCGCCCACCGCGCCGACCAGGTGCCCGAGCTGCTCCAGGTGCCGAAGCCCGCATGGTGGTTCACCGCCCTGTTCGCTGCGGCGCGTTCGGCGCACCGCCACTCCTGGATGGCCGGGCCGGTCGACGGCGTGGCCCGCTGGCTGACGCGTAAGGCCGGGCGCCACATCGTCATCGCCCTGATCGACCGTCACTCCGGCGGGCCGGCGGCGTTCCAGATCCCCGCGGAGCTGGCCCGCGCCTGGCGGATCAGGCAGTCACGCCCCGCGGTGGCGACCCGCGCGCTCCGCCGTGACGTACGCGGCAGGCTGCGCGCGCCCGCGCGAACCCTCAGGAAGCGCACGCCGGCAGGGCCGGGCGCGTGACTCTCCCGCACGCGCCCGGCGCGCTCACCACCGCGACCATCCTGTTCACCGACGTGGTGAGCTCCACCGCCCTGCGCGTCAGGCTGGGCGAGGAGCGGGCCAACACCGTCTTCCGCCGGCTCTACCAGCTGTTGCAGTCCGTCGTGACCGCGGGCGGCGCGACGTTCACCAAGAGCCTGGGCGACGGGCTGATGGCGGTGTTCGACTCGGCCACGGCCGGGCTCGACGCGATCATCGCGGTGGAGCAGGCGGTCGCCGACGAGAACGAGCGTGCCCCCGACACGATCTCCATCCGGGCCGCGCTCGCCGCCGGCGACGTGTGCTGGGGGCGCGACGACGTCAGCGGTCTGCCCACGGTGGAGGCGGCCCGCCTGGTCGCGGTGGCCGAGGGCGGTCAGGTGCTCTGCACCGACCTGGTGCGCCGGCTGGCGCAGGGACGGGGCCGGCACGAGTTCAAGGACCTCGGCCGGCTGCCCGGCAAGGGGCTGCGGGAGCCGCTGCACACCTACGAGCTGCACTGGCAGAGCGCCGAGCACCACCAGGGCGGCGGGCTGGCGCCGTGGCTGGACGAGGGCCACGTGCTACCGTTCGTCGGCAGGGACGAGGAGCTGCGGGCGCTGGAGAGCGAGCTGGCGGCGGCCGAGTTCGGCAGCTCGCTGGTGATCCTGCAGGGCGAGCCGGGGGTCGGCAAGACGCGGCTGGCCTCCGAGGTCGCCAGGCGGGCGCTCAAGCGGCAGTTCACCGTGCTCGCGGGGCGGTGCACGGATCCGGCGCGGCAGGCGTACGAACCGATCGCCGGCGCGGTCGAGCGGCTGGCCCGCACCTCACCCGCGCTGCTGCTGCGGGCCGGGGTGGACCAGCAGTGCGGCCAGCTCGTCCGGCTCGCGCCGTCGCTGGCCGCGCCGCCGTTGTCGCTGGGGGTGCCGCCCGCCACCGAGCCCGTCTCCGAGCGCTACCACCTGATGGCCGCGGCCCGTACGCTGATCGAGCGCCTGGCCGCCGTGCGGCCGGTGCTGCTGGTGATCGACGACCTGCAGTGGGCGACGCTGGAGTCGCTGCAGATGCTCAACGCCCTCATGTGGGACGCCGACGCGCTGCCCCTGCTCGTGCTGGCCATGTCGCGGCCGTTGCCGGTCGAGTCGGCCATGCCGGAGCTGCACAGGGTGACGGCGGAGAGCCGGGTCATCCCGGTCCCAGCCTTCGGCCTCGACGAGGTCGGCCACGCGCTGACCCAGCTGCGCACGCGCGGCGACGCCGAGCAGCTGCACCGGATCACGGGCGGCAACGCGTTCCTCGTCAGCGAGGTGGTGCGGGAGCTGGCCGCGGGCAAGGACCTCGACGCGCTGGCCGTGCCCGACTCGGTCTCCAGGATGGTCGTGGCACGCCTGGCGCAGCTCCCTCCCAACGCGCGTGACCTGGTCAACCTGCTGGCCGTCGGCGAACGCATGGAGCCGGCCGAGCTGCGGACCGGGCTCGGCCTCGACGAGGCGCGGTTCGTGGCCGCCGTCGAGGAGGCGATGGGCGCGGGCCTGGTCAGCGTGTCCGACGACGGCTCCTGCCACTTCTCGCACGAGCTGACGAGGAACGCCCTCTACGGCAACCTGTCGGCGCCGCGCGCCGGGCTGCTGCACGGCCGGGTGGCCGACGCGCTGTCACGTACGGACCCGGACACCATGGAGTCCCGGCCGTACGTCGTGGCCGCCCACCTGCTGGCCGCCGCCGAGCACGGCCGCGACCCCGCCCGGGTGAGCGCGGCGGCCGAGGCCGCGGTGCGCGCGGCGCAGCACGCGCTGGCCGGGCTGGCCCACCGCGAGGCCGTCACCTGGTACCAGCGGGTGCTCGACCTGCTCGGCGACTTCCCCGGCACCACGCGGGAGCGGCGCGCGGAGCTGCTCATGGAGTGCGGCAGGGCGATGTGGCTGGCGGGCGACCCGGACGCCAGGCAGACCCTCGTACGCGCGGCCGACCTGGCCAGGGAGTGCGGCCGCGACGACCTGATCGTCATGGCGGCGCTCGGCGGCGACCGCGGCTTCTCCACCATCTCGGCGGCGCCCGACACCCAGCGCATCGCCCTGCTGACCGAGGCACGCCGGCTGGTCGACTCCACCGACATCAGCACCAGGGCGCTGCTGGCCGCCCAGCTCGCCTCGGAGCTGATCTGGGCGCCCGACGGCGAGCGGCGCTTCGCGCTGAGCGACGAGGCGGTGGCGCTGGCCCGCAAGTCCGGTGACCCGCGTACGCTCGCCGGCGTGCTGGGGCTGCGCAGCCTGACCATCATCCCCGCCGACCCGTTGCACCAGCGCCACCGCGACGGCGACGAGATGCTGGAGGCGGCCCGCAGGACGGGCGACGACCTCGCGCTGTTCCACGCGTACGTGCAGCGCACGCCCCCCGTGCTCGACAGCGGCGACGCGGTCAGGGCGGCCGACCTGCTCGACCAGGCCGACGAGCTGGCGCGGCGGCTGGCGCAACCGCAGCTCAACTGGATCATCGGCTACTCCAGGGCCGGGCTGACCCTCATGCAGGGCGACCTGGCGCAGGCCGAGGCCGAGGCGGAGTCCGCCATGCGGCTCGGTTCTGAGATCGGCCGCCGTCTGGAGGCCGTGGCCATCTACGCCGAGCAGATCGGCGAGATCCGGCGGCTGCAGGGGCGGCTGTGGGAGCTGGGCGAGCGGCTGCGGCGGGCCGCGCAGGCGCCGCGCGTCGACCCGGTGCACGCGGTGCTGCGGTTCCTGTGCGAGCTGGACGACGAGGGAGCCGCTCCGCTGCTCGACCGCATCCTGGCCGACCAGGGCGCCGAGCCGCCGCGCAACATGGCCTACCGGCCCGCACTCGACAACCTGGCCGTGGCCGCGTCCCGGCTGGGGCGGGCCGAGCTGGCCGGGCAGCTGTACGACGCGCTGGCCGCCGACGGGGAGACGTTCGGGCACGGCACGGTGGCGCACCACTGCGGCCACCACTACCTGGCGCACCTGCGCGTCGCCATGGGCGATCCGCGGCGGGCCGCCGAGCATTTCGAGGCGGCGGCCGAGGTGCACGAGCGGTGCGGGGTGCCGCTCATGCTCGCCGAGTCCCTGCTCGACTGGGCCGACCTGCTGGACGAGAGCGAGGCCATAGGGGAGGTACGCGGGCCGAAGCCGGCGGATCTGCGCGAGTGGTGCGGCTCGCTGCTGGCGGGTCGGGGAGCGCTCTTGCTGGAACGCCGGCTCGCCTGACCGCGACCGGCCGGGCGGTCGTGTGACGCCGGGGTCAGGCGGGCGGTCCTGGCTGGAGCGTGTGGCCCGCTTCGATGGCGTCGCGGACGCTCCGGGCCAGGGTCTCCTGCAGCGTGTCGCCCTGGTTCTCCAGCTCGCGCAGCCCTTCCGCGTCGTCGGTGTGGGCCAGCAGCGCCTGGTACTTGTGGTTGTTGCCCAGCGCGTCCATGGCCCGCAGGGCGGCGTCGGCCTCCTGGACGCGCCCGGCGTACCGCTCCAGTGACTCCACCCTGGCCGTCACCGACGCGACGGAGCGGCGCAGGGCCTCCTGCTGGGGTTCGAGCACGGCCAGGAGCTCGGGGGTGAGGCGCCCCTCGCGGGCCTGGTCCTGCTCCGCCTGCAGGTGCGTCTGCACCCGCAGGAGCATGGCGATCTCCCAGAGCTGCCGTGGTAGCAGGCTCTCGTTGGCCAGGTCGTCCAGCAGCCGCCGCCGCATGACCTGGGAGGTGTAGACGGACATGACGGCCGCTCTGGCCCGTTCCAGGAGGGCGCGTGACGGCGGCGACAGCTCGTCCACCACGACGAACCGGTCACGGTACGGCGAGCGCGCCGGTTTCCGTCCCAGCCTGGGGATGAAGCAGTCGATCACCGCCAGGCGCTCGACGTCGGTGAGTGCGGGGTCGGTGACGAGGTCGACGGTACGCCGGACGCGGTCACGCTCACGCGCCAGCCGCAGCCGCTCGCCGGCGTTGGCGGCCCGATGGGTCATGACGTCGTGCGCGACGACCAGTCCGCACAGGACGATGGGGGCCATCAGCAGGGCGAGGAGCAGGACACCTGATCCGAGGTTGACGTAGAGAACGAAGCCGACCACTGCGAGCGTCGCGCATCCGGCGGATGCCAGCGCGTACAAGGACCCCTTGGCCACACCGTCTCCCTAGCAGCGAGTTCCGAAGTGTCCTGAGAAACTCACAATAACCGCCCGATCGACGGAGATCATGAGATTTGGGGTGGCTCGTCAGCGGAGGTATGAGGCGCCGTTGAGGTCGAGCACCGCGCCGCTGGCCCACTCGGCGGACGGCGAGGCGAGATACACCACGGCCGCCGCGATCTCCTCCGGCCGCGCCACCCGCCCGAACGGGCTCTGCGATCTGATCGCGTCGCCGCGCGGCGCCTTGAGGTGCTCGTTCGTCATGTCGGTCTCCACGAACCCGGGCGCCACCGTGGCCACCGCGATGCCGCGCGAGGCGAGCGCGACGGCCAGGGACTGGCCGAGAGCGTTCAGCCCCGCCTTGCTCGCGCCGTAGGCCGGGCTGTCGGGCTCGCCGCGGAAGGCGCCGCGCGAGGAGACGTTGACGATCCTGCCGCCCGAGGGCATGTGCCGGACCGCGCACCAGGTGGCGTTGGCCGCGCCCGTCAGGTTGACGTCGAGCGTGCGCCGCCAGGCGTCCTGCCACTGCTCGTAGGACATCTCGGTGATGGGGTGGTGGAGGAAGAGCCCCGCGTTGTTGACCAGGATGTCGATGCCGCCGAGCACCCGCGCCGCCTCGTCGGCCATGCGCCGCACGCCGCCGGGGTCGGCCAGGTCGGCCTGGACGATCGTGTGCCCCTCGCCCGGCAGCTCCTCGACCAGGCTCTGGGCCTCCTTCGCGGAGTCGCGGTGGTGGATCGCGACCCGATCTCCCCGGGCGGCGAAGGCCGCCGCGATCGCGCGTCCGATGCCTCGCGACGCGCCGGTGACAAGAACTCCACGTCCGCTCATCCGCCGCACCCTAGCAGCACGCCCCGCGGGCGCCCCGGCCGGTTCCCCTGGAGCCCCTGTACCGGACTGTCAGCCCTGTCGGCGGGGGTCGCGGGCTGGCGGGACATTCGGAAGAAGGAGGATGCGAGTTCAGTCGCCGGCCGAATCGGTGGCGGACTCGGCGGCCTCGGCCAGCAGCCGGGAGAGGCCGTCCACCGTCGGGTTCTCCAGAATCGTGCGCACCGGTACGCGTAACCCCAGCTCTGTCCGCAACCGGGACGCCATCCGGACCGCGAGCATCGAATGCCCGCCCAGGGCGAAGAAGTCGTCGTGGGGGTCGATCCGCGGCACCTCGAAGAGCTCACACCAGACTGCGGCGACGACGCCGGCGGTTCCGGTTCGGGCGCCGTCGGACTCGTCCGCGGCGGTGGAGTTCTCGGCCCGCTCGGAGTACTCGCTCACTCGCCGGTCCTCCCCCCGGACCGTAGGTGTTGCAGCCGGTTGCGGCGGTCGCGCAGCCGCGCCGCACGCGCCCGGTCGGGCGGTTCGGCTCCCGCAAGTCCCGTCCCGGGGTCGCCGGCCAGGTGCCGCGCGAGCGCGGCGATCGTCGGGAACTCCAGCAGCGACACCAGCGACGTCTCCGTTCCGGTGCGAGCACCGATCAGGGTGTGTACGGCGGCGAGAGCGAAGGACGTGCCTCCGATGTCGAAGAA
>NZ_JAAAHR010000209.1:0-15597 GCF_009908215.1 Nonomuraea sp. K271
GGTGGCGTACCAGTCGGCATTGGTCAGCTCGTCGGCGCGCTTCAGCCAGACGCGGGTGTCGCGCCAGTCGGTGAAGAGGCTGACGCTGTAGCCGTTCGACATGATCGCGTCGAAGTCGCCGAGCGCGTCCGCGGGCAGCCCTTCGCGTACGTACTGGCGCAGCTCGAAGGCGGGCACCAGGTCGAGCGTGAGCGACGTGACGACGCCGAGCGCGCCCAGCGCCACCACCGCGCCGGGGAAGTCGGCGTCGCCGCGGGAGAGCGTCAGCAGCGAGCCGTCGGCGGTGACGAGGTCGAGCGAGGACACGGCGGCGGCCAGGCTGGGGATGCCCTCCCCCGAGCCGTGGGTGCCGGTCGCGACCGAGCCCGCGACCGAGATGTGGGGCAGCGAGGCCATGTTCGCCAGCGCGAACCCCGCCTCGTGCAGCACGGGCGCGAGCCGCGCGTACGTCATGCGCGCCGGCACCCTGGCGGTGGCCGCCGCGCGGTCGATCTCCACGGCGTCGGGCATACGGTCCAGGACCACGAGGTCGCCGGTGGCGTCGGCGACCTTGTTGAACGAATGAGCGCTGCCCAGCGCCCGCACGTGGGCGCCGGAGGCGACGAGCCGCTGGAGCTCCTCGAGGGAGGTGGGATGGTGCACGTTTCGAGCGCGGAAGGCGGTGTTGCCCGCCCAGTTGGTCAGCGTCACGGCCCTCACCTTGCCACAGCCGTTCGTGGTCGATCTCGCCGGGGCGGGCCCGGGAGCGCGAGCGGCGCCCGCGCCCCGGGCCCTTGGTCCGGCGGTCAGAACCCCTGGGCCAGGCGGTAGTACGCCTGGTTCCAGCGCAGTTCCTTGGCGAACCGCTCGGTCGTCGTCCCCGCGTCGATGACCACGAGTTCGACGCCGAGCATGTCGGCCAGGTCGGTCAGCTCGTCGCGGCCGACGGCCGTGGACAACACCGTGTGGTGGGGTGCGCCCGCGGTGAGCCACGACTCCGTGGACGTGCGCAGGTCGGGGCGGGGACGCCACACCGCGCGGGCCACGGGCAGCCGGGGCAGCGGCTGCGGCGGGGCCACGACGTCGATCTCGTTGGCGACCAGCCGGAACCGCTCGCCCATGTCGGCCAGGCCGACCACGATGCCGGGGCCGGGCTCGGCGTCGAAGACGAGCCTGACCGGGTCCTGCCTGCCGCCGATGCTCAGCGGGTGGATCTCGCACGACGGGGTGCCGGCGGCGATCGACGGGCAGACCTCCAGCATGTGCGCGCCCAGGATCAGCTCCTCGCCGGGCGTCAGATCGTAGGTGTAGTCCTCCATGAACGAGGTGCCACCGGGCGACATGGCCTTGAGGGTGCGCAGCAGCACCGACGTCTTCCAGTCGCCCTCGCCGCCGAAACCGTAGCCGTCGGCCATGAGCCGCTGCACCGCCAGGCCCGGAAGCTGGCGCAGGCCACCGAGGTCCTCGAAGTTCGTGGTGAACGCCTTGAAGCCGCCGGCCTCCAGGAAACCGCGCAGGCCCAGCTCGATCCTCGCCGCGTACCGCAGCGACTCGTGACGCTCGCCGAGCAGCTCAGGTGCGACGGCGTACTGCTCGGCGTACTCCTTGGCCAGCGCCGTCACGTCCGCGTCGGCGGCGGCGTCCACGGCCTCGACCAGGTCGTTGACGCCGTAGGTGTTGACGGAGACGCCGAACCTCAGCTGCGCCTCCACCTTGTCACCCTCGGTGACGGCCACGTCTCGCATGTTGTCGCCGAAGCGCGCCAGCTTCAGCGTGCGCACCTCGGCCAGGCCGCGGGCGGCGCGTACCCAGGTGAGGATGCGCCCGGCCACGGACGGGTCGCTGACGTGCCCGGCCACGGTCTTACGCGCCACGCCCAGGCGGGTCTGCACGTGACCGAACTCCCGGTCGCCGTGCGCGGCCTGGTTGAGGTTCATGAAGTCCATGTCGATGGAGCTCCACGGCAGCTCGACGTCGGCCTGCGTGTGCAGGTGCAGCAGCGGCTTGCGCAGCGCGTCGAGCCCGGCGATCCACATCTTGGCAGGCGAGAACGTGTGCATCCACGCGATCACGCCCCCGCACGAGTCGTCGGCGTTGGCGTCGAGCATGACGCGCCGGATCTCCGCCGCGTCCGTGAGCACCGGCTTCCACTCCACCGGCATGGGCAACTGCTCGGCGATCCGCCGCGACTGCTCGGCCACCTGGCGCAGCGTGTCCTCACCGTAAAGTCCCTGGCTGCCGGTCAGAAACCAGATGTTCAACGCGGGCTCCTCTGTCCGTAGACGTTCTGGTAGCGGTCGTAGAGGCGGTCGATGTCGTCCTGCGGGATGGGCAGCGGCTCGCCGAGCTGCCTGGCCACGTGGACGGTACGGGCCACGTCCTCGCACATCACGGCCGCCTTCACCGCGGCCCTGGGATCCTTGCCGATGCTGAACACCCCGTGGTTCCGCATGAGCACGGCCTTCGACCGGTGGCCCTTGAGCGTCTCCACGATGCCCCGGCCGATCGAGTCGTCGCCGATCAGGGCGAACGGGCCCAGCGGGATCTCCCCGCCGAACTCGTCGGCCATCGCGGTCAGCACGCACGGGATGGCCTCTCCGCGCGCGGCCCACGCCGAGGCGTACGTGGAGTGGGTGTGCACGACGCCGCCCACGTCGGGCATGTTGCGGTAGACGTACGCGTGCGCGGCGGTGTCGCTGGACGGCGCATGCGCACCCTCGACGAGATCGCCGTCGAGGTCGCACACGACCATGTTCGCGGCGCTCAGCTCGTCGTAGGAGACGCCGGACGGCTTGATGACGAACAGGTCCTCGCCCGGGATCCGCGCCGACACGTTCCCCGCCGTCCACGCCACCAGGTTGTACCGCACGAGTTCGGCGTGCAGGTCCGCCACGGTGGCGATGGTCCTGCTCCGCTCGGCGGCCCGGTCGCCGGGCGCCGCCGTCTCCCGCTGCGCTTCCTCGCGGCTCATGGGTGCGCCTCGTTCCTGATGGCGCGCAGGGTGTGCAGCATGTGTCCGTCTCCGAAGAAGTCGTGGAGCCTGCGGTATTCGGCGTAGAGCCGGTCGTAGGCGTCGGCGCGGGCCTGGTCGGGCACGTACGCGGCCTCCGTGCGCTTGCCCATGGCCGCGGCCGCCTCCTCTATGGAGGGGTAGGCGCCGGCGGCGACGGCGGCGTGGATGGCGGAGCCGAGCGCGGGCCCCTGGTCGGAGCCGATCGCCGAGAGGGGGCGGCGCAGCACGTCGGCGTACACCTGCATGAGGAAGGGGTTCTTCAGCAGGCCGCCGGCGACGACGAACTCCTCGACCGGCACGCCGGACTTCGCGAACGTCTCCACGATCATGCGGGCGCCGTACGCGGTGGACTCGATGAGGGCGCGGTAGACGTCCTCCGGCCTGGTGGCGAGCGTCTGGCCGACGATCACCCCGGAGAGGTTGTGGTCCACGAGCACCGAGCGGTTGCCGCCGAACCAGTCGAGCGCGACGAGTCCGTGCTGCCCCACGGCCTGCTTCTCGGCGAGCGACGTGAGCTGTTCGTGCCCGTCCGCGCCGAAGGAGTCGACGAACCAGGCGAAGATGTCGCCGACCGCGGACTGCCCGGCCTCGTAGCCCCACAGGCCGGGCACGATGCCGTCCTGGACGACGCCGCACATGCCGGGCACCTCGGCGAGCTGGTCGCTGGGCATGATGTGGCAGGTCGAGGTGCCCATGATGGCCACCATCTGTCCGGGCCGTACGGCGTCCGCGGCGGCCGCGGTGACGTGGGCGTCCACGTTGCCGACGGCCACGGCGGCGCCCTCGGGCAGCCCGGTCCATCCGGCGGCCGGCGCGGTCAGCCGGCCGGCCAGGCCCCCGAGCGGGGCCAGCGTGACGCCGCCGGCCCGGTCACCGACCTGCCCCGTGGCGAGTTTGGCGGCGAACCCGGCGAAGCGGGGGTCGAGCGCGGCGAGGAACTCCTCCGACGGGTAGCGCCCGTCCTGGAAGACGCCCTTGTAGCCGGCGGTGCAGATGTTGCGGCTCTCGACGCCGGTGAGCTGCCAGATGATCCAGTCGGCGGCCTCGATCCAGCGCTCTGCCCTGGCGTACACGTCGGGTGCCTCTTCGAGGACCTGCAGGGCCTTGGCGAACTCCCACTCTGAGGAGATCCTGCCGCCGTAGCGCGGCAGCCAGCTCTCGCCCCGGTGCGCGGCGAGGTCGTTGATCCGGTCGGCGTGCGGCTGTGCGGCGTGGTGTTTCCAGAGTTTGGGCCAGGCGTGCGGCTCGGCGGGCGTCTCGGAGCACAGCGGCGTGCCGTCGGCGGTGGTGGGCAGCACGGTACAGGCGGTGAAGTCGGTGCCGATGCCGATCACCTGCTCGGGCGCGACGCCCGCGGCGGCGACCGCCTCGGGGACGGCGGTCCTGAGCACGTCGATCCAGTCCTGCGGCGACTGCAGGGCCCAGTCGGGGCCGAGCCGTACGCCGGAGCCGGGCAGTTCCGTCTCGATGACGTGGTGGGTGTACTCGTGGACGGCGCTGCCCAGTTCGGCGCCGTCGTGCACGCGGACGACGACGGCACGCCCTGAGAGGGTGCCGAAGTCCACTCCGACCACGTAGGTGTTAGCGTTCACATGGGACTCCAGGGGTTATCCGGGGGCATCCCCATCATCTACCGAGTTGGGGCGGTGCTCGACCTCACGACGAAGACGGGGCGTACGACCAGGCGCTCGTACGCGGTGGGACCGGTGTCGATCTGCCGCAGCAGCACCTCGATGCAGTGCCGGCCCACCACGCCGAAGTCCTGCCTGACCGTGGTGAGAGGCGGCGAGAAGAACTCCGACTCGGGGATGTCGTCGAAGCCCACCACGCTGATCTGGTCGGGGACGCGCACTCCCGCCTCGCTGAGGGCGCGCAGCACGCCGAGCGCCATCTGGTCGTTGGCCGCGAAGACGGCCGTGACGCCGTCCATCCGGGCCAGGCTCTTGCCCGCCTCGTAGCCGGCGCGCGGGCTCCAGTCGCCGGCCAGCGGCCCGGGCACGTCCCGGCCGGCCTCCTCCAGCGCGGCACGCCAGCCGCGGACCCGGCCCTCGGACTCCAGCCAGTCGGGCGGGCCGCTGACGTGCCACACGGTCTCGTGCCCCAGCCGCAACAGGTGCCGCGTGGCGAGCCTGGCGCCCTCGACCTGGTCGATGCACACCACCGCGACGTCCGCGTCATGCGTGCCCTCGACCGCCACCGCCGGCATGCCGGACGGCAGGTTCTCCAGGGCTCGCGCGGCCGAGCGCTGCGGGGCGACCACCACCACGCCGTCGACACCCTGCTCGGCGAGGTAGTCGATGGCGTCGCGCACGCCGGCCGCGTCGATCGACTTCAGGCTGACGATGCTGACGAAGTAGCCGGCGCTCCTGGCCGCCTGCTCGATGCCGTACATCGTGCTGGCCGGGCCGTACAGCGTGGTGTCGAAGCTCACCACGCCGAGCGTCCTCGACCGTTTGGTGACCAGGGCGCGGGCGACCAGGTTGCGCCGGTAGCCCAGCCGGATGATCGCCTCCTCCACGCGGGCGCGGGTGTCGGCCCGGACGTTCGGGTGGTCGTTGAGCACCCGGGAGACCGTCTGGTGCGACACGCCCGCCTCCTTGGCCACGTCGGCCATGACCGGCAGACGGCGCTTGGGGGTCGTCACGGTCTCTCCTTTCACTCGGCCGGACAGGTCGCTGCTAACGCGCGGCGCCCGCCCTGCGCTTGGTCCACACGTCGAAGGCCACCGCGGCGAGGAGGACGGCGCCCTTCACGAGCATGACCCGCTCGCTCGGCGAGCCGATCAGGGACATGCCGTTGTTGATGACGGCCATGATGAGGCCGCCGGTGATCGCGCCGACGATCTTACCGACGCCTCCCTGCACGGCCGCCCCGCCGATGAACGCCGCCGCGATGGCGTCCAGCTCGAAGGCGTTGCCCGCGGTGGGACCCGCCTGGTTGAGCCGGCCGGCGAAGATGATCCCGGCGACGGCCGACAGCACGCCCATGTTCACAAAAATCCAGAAGACCACCGACTTGACGCGTACGCCGGACATGACCGCCGCCTGGAGGTTGCCGCCGATGGCGTAGACCTGCCGGCCGAACACCGTCCTGTTGGCCATCAGCGAGTACGCCAGCACGAGCACGGCCAGCAGGACCAGCACCCATGGCAGGTTGTTGAACCGGGCCAGCTGCACGACGAGGAAGAGGATCAGCGCGGCGCCGGCCGCCATCTTCAGCACGAACACCGCCATCGGGTCGACCACCTGCCCGTACCCCTGGCGGGCGGTGCGGGAGCGCCACTGGGCGGCGACCATGCCGGCGACGGCGGCGATGGCGACCAGCAGGCTGAACAGGTCGGCGCCGCCGAGCGCGCCGAGGCCGATGTTGCCGAGATAGCCGCTGGTGAAGCCGTTGGCGAGGGTGCGGACCTGGTCGGGGAACGGGCCGATGCCCTGGTTGCCGAGCACGGTCAGGGTCAGCGCCCGGAACAGCAGCATGCCGGCCAGCGTCACGATGAACGCCGGGATGCCGAAGTAGGCGATCCAATACCCCTGCCAGGCCCCGATGAGGGCTCCGGCCAGCAGTGTGATCAGCAGGGCCAGCGGCCAGGGCACGCTCATGTTGACCATGAGCACCGCGGCCAGCCCGCCCGTGACCGCGACCACCGAGCCGACGGACAGGTCGATGTGCCCGGCGATGATGACAAGGATCATGCCGATGGCGAGGATCAGCACGTACGAGTTCTGGACGATGATGTTCGAGATGTTCTGCGGCGTGAGCAGGGCGCCGTCGGTCAGCACCGAGAACAGCGCCACGATCAGCGCGAAGGCGATGTAGATGCCGCTCGACCGCAGGTTCAGCGAAAGTCCGCCGAGCGACACCCGGCCCGGCCGCCGGGGCGGTCCTCCGTCGCCCTTGCCGCCGACCTCCACGTCGGCGGGCGTGATGCTGCTCATGTGAGCTGCTCCTGTCCCTTGGTCATGAGGTGCATGAGGCGTTCCTGCGTGGCGTCCCGGCGCGGCACCTCGCCCGTGACGCGCCCCTCGGAGAGGGTGTAGATGCGGTCGCACAGGCCCAGCAGCTCAGGCAGCTCCGAGGAGATCACGAGCACGGCCCTGCCCTGGTCGGCCAGGCGGTTGATGATCGTGTAGATCTCGTACTTGGCGCCGACGTCGATGCCGCGGGTGGGCTCGTCGAGGATGAGCACGTCGGGCTCGGTGAGGATCCACTTGGAGAGCACGACCTTCTGCTGGTTGCCGCCGCTCAGCTGGCCGACGACGCTCGACACGCTGGGCGCCTTGATGTTCATGCTCTTGTGGAACTCCTCGGCGACGCGATATTCCCGCATCTCGTCGACCCAGCCGCGCTTCGACATCCCGGGCAGCCCGGCGGCGCTGATGTTGCGTTTGACGTCCTCGATCAGGTTGAGCCCGTACCTCTTCCGGTCCTCGGTGGCGTAGGCGATGCCGTGCCGGATGGCGTCCTGGACGTTGCGGACCTCGATCGGCTTGCCGTCCTTGAAGATCCTGCCGGTGATGTGCACGCCGTACGTCCGCCCGAAGACGCTCATCGCGAGCTCCGTGCGGCCCGCGCCCATCAGACCGGCCAGGCCGACGATCTCGCCGCGGCGCAGCGAGAGCGCGGCGCCGTCGACCACCTTTCTGTCGGGCTGGTTGGGGCTGTACACCGTCCAGTCCTCGATGCGCAGCACCTCGTCGCCGATCGCCGGCTCGTGCGGCGGGAACCGGTTGTCGAGCGCGCGGCCGACCATGCCGGAGATGATGCGGTCCTCCGTGACCTGGTCGGCCCGCATGTCCAGGGTCTCGATCGTGCGGCCGTCGCGGACGATCGTGACGGAGTCGGCGATCGCGGTCACCTCGTTGAGCTTGTGGGAGATGATCACGCAGGTGATGCCCTCGTCGCGCAGGCCGCGCAGCAGGTCGAGGAGGTGCGCGGAGTCGTCGTCGTTGAGCGCGGCGGTGGGCTCGTCGAGGATGAGCAGTCTCACCTCCTTCGCCAGCGCCTTGGCGATCTCGACGAGCTGCTGCTTGCCCACGCCGATGTCGGCGATCGCCGTCGTCGGGTTCTCCCTCAGCCCGACCCGCTTCATCAGCGTGGCGGCCTCGTAGTTGGTGCGGTTCCAGTCGATCAGGCCGCGCCTGGCACGCTCGTTGCCGAGGAAGATGTTCTCGGCGATCGACAGCTGCGGGCTGAGCGCCAGCTCCTGGTGGATGATGACGATGCCGGCGCGCTCGCTGTCGCGGATGCCGCCGAACTCGCACCTCCGTCCCTCGAAGGTGATCTCACCCTCGTAGTCGCCGTGCGGGTAGACGCCCGACAGCACCTTCATCAGCGTCGACTTGCCGGCGCCATTCTCGCCGCAGACGGCGTGGATCTCGCCCCGCCGTACGGACAGGTTGACGTCCTGCAGCGCCTTGACGCCGGGGAACGTCTTCGTGATCCCGCTCATCCGCAAGATTTGCTCGGTCATGATTCCTCGCTCACAGGCCGGAAGGCCCCGGGCACCCGGACGGCCCCCGGGGCGCCGGGGCCTACTTGAGCTGGTCCTCGGTGTAGTAGTCGCTGCCGACGATGACGTCCTTGTAGTTGCCCTTGTCCACGATCACCGGTTCGAGCAGGTACGAGGGCACGACCTTGTTGCCGTTGTCGTAGTCCTTGGTGTTGTTCACCTCGGGCTTGCCGCCCTTGAGCACGGCGTCGGCCATCTTCACGGTCTGCGCGGCGAGCTCGCGGGTGTCCTTGAAGATGGTGGAGTACTGCTCGTCGGCGATGATCGACTTGACCGACGCGAGCTCGGCGTCCTGGCCGGTCACGACCGGGTAGGCCTGGTCGCCGCGGCCGTAGCCGGAGCTCTTGAGCGCCGACAGGATGCCGATCGACAGGCCGTCGTACGGCGAGAGCACGCCGTCGACCTTGGTGCCGCCGGTGTAGGTCTTGGTGAGGATGTCCTCCATGCGCTTCTGCGCGGTGGCCGGGTCCCAGCGCAGGATCGCGGCGGTCTTGAAGTCGGTCTGGCCGCTCTTGACGACGAGCGTGCCGTCGTCGATCTTCGGCTGGAGCACGGACATGGCGCCGTTCCAGAAGAACGTGGCGTTGTTGTCGTCGGGCGAGCCGCCGAACAGCTCGACGTTGAACGGGCCCTTCTCGCCGTCCTCCACGCCGAGCCCCTTGAGCAGCGAGGTCGCCTGCTGCACGCCGACCTTGTAGTTGTCGAACGTGGCGTAGTAGTCGACGTTGGGGCTGTTGCGGATCAGCCGGTCATAGGCGATGACCGGGATCTTGTTGTCGGCGGCCTGCTGGAGTTGGCTCGTGAGCGCGGTGCCGTCGATCGAGGCGACGATCAGCAGTTTGGCGCCCTTGGTGATCTGGTTCTCGATCTGGTTGGCCTGCGTGGGGATGTCGTTCTCCGCGTACTGCAGGTCGACCTTGTATCCGAGCTTCTCGAGCTGCGCCTTGACGTTGTCGCCGTCGTGGATCCAGCGTTCCGACGATTTGGTGGGCATCGTGACGCCGATGAGGGCGCCGGCGTTGCCCGCCGCGGCGGAGGCGGAGGCCTCGGCGTCGATGGTCTTCACGCTCGACCCGCAGCCCGTCATGGTCACGGCGAGCGCGATGGCGGACACCACGCCCCCGATCCGTCCCAACCTCATGTCATCTCCTCGCGAAGGGGGTCACGGCAGCGCTGGACGCCCCGGCTGCCGATGGAGCGGTGATTCTGTTCACGGAACGTGATGAAGAAGGTCTGATCTCGCGGTCACCACCGCCCGATTGTTATCGTTAACAAACGGCTTGTCAACGGTCCCTCATAACCGGCCGGTAACGTTCCTACATGGTCTCCTCGCAGGTCAGCGGCGTGAACGGGCCGAAAAGAGGCGCTGCAGCAGAATGAAGACGAACAACAGCAGGCCGATGAAGATCTTCGTCCACCAGGACGAGAGCGTGCCCTGGAAGCTGATGATCGTCTGGATCAGCCCGAGCACCAGCACGCCGAGCACGGTGCCGAACAGGAAACCGCTGCCGCCCGTCAGCAGCGTGCCGCCGATGACCACCGCCGCGATCGCGTCCAGCTCCATGCCGACCGCGTGCAGGCCGTAGCCGGAGAGCATGTAGAACGACAGCAGCACCCCGCCGAGCGCCGAGCAGAAGCCGCTGATCGTGTAGACCGCGATCTTCGTCCGGCCCACGGGCAGGCCCATCAGCATCGCCGACTGCTCGTTGCCGCCGGTCGCG
Source organism: Nonomuraea sp. K271 (assembly GCF_009908215.1). Lineage (NCBI taxonomy): Bacteria > Bacillati > Actinomycetota > Actinomycetes > Streptosporangiales > Streptosporangiaceae > Nonomuraea > Nonomuraea sp. K271. The sequence goes on from NZ_JAAAHR010000209.1 coordinate 10,226, forward strand.
TAGACCGAGCGGCCCAGCCGCGTGTAGTGCAGCACGTACGCCGCCACGAGCACCACCACGACCGCGATCACCACGCTGGGCGAGATCCACAGGTCGGCGAACAGGTCGATCCTGGTCTGGGCGAACGCCGTGAACGTGGCGTCCTGGATCGGGATAGAGTCGGTCCCGATCGTGTAGCACAGGCCCCGGGCCAGGAACATGCCCGCCAGCGTCACGATGAACGGCTGGATGTCGAAGGCGTGCACGATGTACCCCGTCACCAGCCCCAGCCCCGACCCGATCGCCAGCACCAGCGGGATCACCACGTACGGAGGCCACCCCGGCCCCGCCATCAGACCGGCCGCGACCATGGTCGACAACGCCACCACCGATCCCACCGACAGGTCGATGCCCCCGGTGAGGATCACGAACGTCATCCCCACCGCCACGACCAGCAGGAACGCGTTGTCGATGAAGACGTTGAGCACCACCTGCCCGTGGGCGAACCCCTCATAGCGGATCCCGCCGGCCACGAACATGGCCACGAGCAGGCAGCCGGTCACCAGCACCGGCAGGTACTTCACGGGCACGGCCGCCCGGCCCAGCGTCATCGTGCTCATCGCCTCACTCCGTACGGCGGGCTCGGTCTCCGTCTGCCGCCGCCCGCTCAAGACCGCACTCCGTCCGGCGGCACTTCCTCGCGCACCCGCACCTTCTCCTCGTCCACGGCGGCCGGCGGGGCGGCTCCGCCCCGCCGGCGGAACACCTTTGCGCGGAAGGACGGCGACTGGATGAGGCAGACCGCCGTCACGACCAGCGCCTTGAACAACAACGTCGTCTCCGGCGGCACGCCGATCGAGTAAACGGTGGTGGTCAGCGTCTGGATGATGAGCGCGCCCAGCACGGTGCCGGCCAGCGAGAAGCGGCCGCCCGCCAGCGACGTGCCGCCGATCACGACGGCCAGGATGGCGTCCAGCTCGATCCACAACCCGGCGTTGTTGCCGTCGGCGCTGGAGACGTTCGAGCTGATCATCAGTCCGGCCACGCCCGCGCAGAGCGCCGCGAACGCGTACACCATGACGATGATCCCGCGCGACCTGATGCCGGCCAGCCGGCTCGCCTCGGCGTTGCCGCCGACCGACTCGATGAGCATGCCCAGCGCCAGTCGCCGGGTCAGGAACGCGGTGATCGCCAGCACAGCCAGGACGATCAGCACACCGAACGGCACGGTCAGCCAGTAGCCGCCGCCGATCATCTTGTACGCCTCGTCGTTGACGGTGATGATCTGCCCGCCGGTGATGAGCTGGGCCAGGCCGCGCCCGGCCACCATGAGGATGAGCGTGGCGATGATCGGCTGGATGCCGACGCCCGCGACGAGGAACCCGTTCCACGCGCCCAGCAGCAGGCAGAGCCCGAGCGCCGGCGCCACCGCCGCTGACACGCCGGCGTCCTCGCTGATCCGCAGGCACGCGAGGGCGCCGGAGATCGCCACCACCGAGCCCACCGACAGGTCGATGCCCCCGGTGGCGATGACGAGCGTCATGCCGAGCGCGACCAGGATCAGCGGGGCCCCGAACCGCAGGATGTCGATCAGGCTGCCGTACAGGTGGCCGTCCCTGACCTGGATCGCGAGGAAGCTCGGGGTGAAGAACACGTTGAGCGCCAGCAGCAGCACCAGGACCGCCGCCGGCCAGAGCAGCCGTCTCATGAGGCCCGGCCTCCGCTCGCGATCGTCTCCGTGAGCACGTCCGTGGTCAGCTCGTCGTCGTTGGGCAGCTCGGCCACCAGCCTCCGGTCGCGCAGCACCTCGACCTTGTGGCTGAGCCGCAGCACCTCCTCCAGCTCCGCCGAGATGAACAGCACCGCCATGCCCCCGTCGGACAACTCCGCCACCAGGCGCTGGATCTCGGTCTTCGCGCCGACGTCGATGCCCCGGGTCGGCTCGTCGAGGATGAGCAGGCGCGGCTCCAGGATGAGCCACCTGGCCAGCACCACCTTCTGCTGGTTGCCGCCGCTGAGGTCGCGTACGAGGTGCTCGGGGTCGGGCGGGCTGATCCGCAGCGCCTTGACGTACCTGCCGACCAGCTCGTCCTGCGCGTCCCTCGGCACCGGTCGCGTCCAGCCCCGGGTGGCCTGGAGGGCCAGGATGATGTTCTCCCGCACGGTGAGGTCGGGGATGAGCCCGTCCTCCTTGCGGTTCTCCGAGCAGAACGCGATCTTGTGGTTCATGGCCGCGCGCGGCGTGCGCAACGACGCCGGCGCCCCGCCGACCGCGACCTCGCCCGTGCTCGCGTGGTCCGCACCGAACAACAACCGCGCGATCTCCGTACGGCCGGAGCCGAGCAGACCGGCCAGGCCCACGATCTCGCCCTCGTGGACGGTGAGCGAGAACGGCTCGATGGCGCCGGCCCTGCCGAGCTCGCGCGCCTCGACCAGCGGGCGGTCGAAGACCCGGGCCGCGCCGTGCAGGCGTTCGAGCGCGTCCAGTTCCTGGCCGATCATCTTGGCGACGAGCTGGACCTGGCTGAGCTCGCTGGTCGGCCATTCGCCGACGAGCCGGCCGTTGCGAAGGATCGTCATCCGGTCCGAGATCTCGTAGATCTGGTCGAGGAAGTGGGAGACGAAGAGGATGGCGATGCCCTCCTCCTTGAGCCGCCTCATCACCATGAAGAGCTGCTCGACCTCGCCCGCGTCCAGGCTGGACGTGGGCTCGTCGAGGATCAGCACCCTCGCGTCGACGTCGAGCGCCCGCGCGATCGCCACCATCTGCTGGATCGCCGGCGAGTACGACGACAGCGGCGCCGCCACGTCCAGGCTCAGCTCCAGCCGCGACAGCAGTTCGGCGGCCCTGGCCCGCATGCGTCTCCAGTCGATGCGGCCCAGGCGGCGCGGCTCCCTGCCGATGAGGATGTTCTCGGCGACCGAGAGGTTCGTGCAGAGGTTGACCTCCTGGTAGACCGTGCTGATGCCGGCCTGACGCGCCTCCAGGGGGCTGCCGAACGCCACGCCGGCGCCGTCGAGTTCGATGGTGCCCGTGTCGGCGGGGTACACGCCGGTGAGCACCTTGATCAGCGTGGACTTGCCCGCGCCGTTCTCTCCCATGAGCGCGTGCACCTCTCCGGGTGACAACCGCAGGTCCACGCCGTCCAGGGCTTTGACGCCCGGAAACTGTTTGCCGATCCCGCTCATCGTCAGGACCGGCGCGGGTACGGCCATACGCCCTCCCCCTTCGCAGGTGGGCCAGGGCCGGGGCGGCCCCGGCCGGGCGGTCAGTACTGGCGGGTGGACAGGACCTGCTTGGCCTGCTCCTGGGTGAACGTCGTCTCCTCGGTCACCACGCGGGCGGGCACCTGCTCGCCCTTGACGACCTTCTTGGCCAGGTCCATCAGCTGCGGGCCGAGCAGCGGGGAACACTCGACGATGAAGTTGATCTTCCCGTCGGCGAGCGCCTGCATGCCGTCCTTGACGGCGTCCACGGTGATGATCTTTATGTCCTGGCCGGGAACCTTTCCCGCGCCTTCGATCGCCTCGATCGCCCCGAGGCCCATGTCGTCGTTGTGGGCGTAGAGCACGTCGATGTCCGGGTTCGACTTCAGGAAGGCCTCCATGACCTCTTTGCCCTTGGCCCTCGTGAAGTCACCGGTCTGCGAGGCTATGACCTTGAACTTCGGGTCGGCCCCGATGACCTCCGCGAAGCCCTCCTTGCGGTCGTTCGCGGGCGCCGAGCCGGTCGTGCCCTGCAGCTCGACGATGTTCACCGTGCCGGTGGCGTCCTTGTACTCCTCCACCAGCCACTGGCCGGCCTTCCTGCCCTCCTCGATGAAGTCCGAGCCGAGGAAGGTCTTGTAGAGGGTCGTGTCCTTCGAGTCCACCGCGCGGTCGGTCAGGATGACCGGGATCTTCGCGTTCTGGGCCTCCTTGAGCACCGTGTCCCAGCCCGACTCCACCACCGGGGAGAAGGCGATGACGTCCACCCTCTGCTGGACGAAGGAGCGGATGGCCTTGATCTGGTTCTCCTGCTTCTGCTGGGCGTCGGAGAACTTGAGCGTGATGCCCGCCTTCGCGGCGGATTCCTGCACGGACTTCGTGTTGGCGGTGCGCCATCCGCTCTCCGCGCCGACCTGGGAGAAGCCCATGGTGATCGAGTCGTCTCCGCCGCCGGAGCCGCCGCCGTCACTGCCACTCTCGCTGCCGCTGCCGCTGCTGCCGCACGCCGCCACCGCCATCGCGGTGAGCCCGGCGAGCACCAGCGCCGAGATCCTCTTCAACACGTGGGAGTCCCTTCCTATGTGAGCGCTAACACCCCGGTACGGCCGCCAGCGCCTCCTGCTTTCCCGCCGGTCACCTTCTCCTGCCTGACACGCCGCGAGCCGGCGGACGCGAGTTCCGCCGCCACGCTCCTTTGCCGATCTGGCCCCGACTGTGAACGTTAACAACGGGTGTCGTCAAGGGCCCTCCGGATTACGGTCGGGTCACGTGCGCCCGCCCTTGACGGGGTTCGCGGACCTGGCGTGCGACTTCTCCCCTACGACGTCCCGGCGCGCTCGGCGACGTCCGGCCGGCGGAACGCCGAGCCGTGGGGGAGGGCGGCGCCGCCCTCCCCACGATCAGGGCACGACGCGGTAGTGCGTGGTCATCCGGCCGTCGTCGTCGAGCACGTGGAACGCGAGCGCCGGCGGCAGGTCGTAGTCGATGCAGTTGCCGAGCGTCGTGCCTCCCTCCCACGGGAGCCGCACCGTGGACACGACGCCGGGCGCGACCAGGAGCGGCCGGCCGGCGAACGTGGTGGCGGCCGGCGTGTGGGCGTGGCCGGTCAGCACGGCCGGCACGGCCGCGCGGCCGGCGAGCAACGCCTCCAGGCACTGTGGCCGGTGCAGCCTGATCGCGTCCAGCGGCGGGCTGTGCAGCGTCACCGGCGGATGGTGGAACGCCACGAACACCGGCAGGTCGGCGCCCTCCAGCACCCCTTCGAGCCAGGCGATCGTCTCCTCCTCCAGCCGCCCGGCGTTCTCACCGGGAATGGACGAGTCGCACATGGCGTAGATCGCGCGGGAGGTGCGCCGCACCTGGTTGACGGGCCCCGGCCGGGGCTCGGGCTCGCCGAGCAGGACCCGGCGGTACTCCGCCCGCACGTCGTGGTTCCCCGGACAGGTCAGTACGACGTGACGCGAGGTGAGCACCCTCCGCGCCCGCTCGTACTCCTCGGCCAGCCCGTGGTCGGCGATGTCGCCGGTCACCAGCACCGCGTCCAGGTCGTCTTGGGGCAGCGCGTCCAGGTAACGCATGACCCTGTCGGCGCGGGCGACGGCGTCGGGAGTGGCGCCGATGTGGATGTCGCTCAGATGGGCGATCACGATCATGAACGCGGTTCCTTCCTGGGGGCAGGGCGGGGC
>NZ_JAAAHR010000021.1:0-83181 GCF_009908215.1 Nonomuraea sp. K271
ACCCGCGGCCCCGCCCGCAGGCCAGGTGAGCGCCGAGCTGCCGCACGACCTGGTCGCCGCGCTGCGCGAGCTGGGACGGACCGAGTCGGCCAGCCTGTTCATGGTGCTGCACGCGGCGCTGGCCACCCTGCTGTCCCGCCTCGGAGCCGGGGACGACATCCCGATCGGCACCCCGGCCTCGGGCCGCGCCGATCCCGTGCTGGACGACCTCGTGGGGTTCTTCGTCAACACCGTCGTGCTGCGTACGGACCTGTCCGGCGCGCCCACGTTCACCGAGCTGCTGCGCCGGGTGCGCGAGAGCGACCTGGCCGCGTTCGAGCACGCGAACCTGCCCTTCCAGCAGGTGGTCGAGGCGGTCAACCCGGCACGCGCGCAGGGCCGCAACCCGCTGTTCCAGGTGATGCTCGGCTATCTGCGCCGGCCCGCCGGCCGCGGCACGGTGCTCGGCCTGCCGGTGGGGGAGGCGCCCGCGGTCGCCGCCGATCCGAAGGTGGACCTCAACGTCACCTTCGTCGACGGTGAGCCCTTCGAGGTGATCCTCGAATACGACGCCGGCCGGTTCCGCCCCGCGACGGCGCGGCGGCTCGTCGACCGTCTCCTCGTGCTGCTCGGCGAGGTCGCCGACCGGCCGGACCGGCCGGTCGGGGAGGCTCGCGTGCTCGCCGGGCACGACCGCGCCGACCTCGCCCGATGGCAGGACGGCGGTCCGCCGCGGACGGGCGGGCAGCCGTGGTACGAACGTTTCTCCGCCCAGGCCCGGCTCACCCCCGACGCGGACGCCTGCGTCTTCGCCGGCGAGACGATGAGCTACGCCGAACTCGACGCCGCCTCCGACGCCTTCGCCGCCCGGCTCGGCGGCCTCGGACCCGAGGACCTCGTCGGGATCGCCCTGCCGCGCTCGGCCGCGCTGCTGGTGGCCGTGCTCGGTGTGGCCAAGGCGGGGGCCGCCTACCTTCCTCTCGACCCCGCGTTCCCCGCCGAGCGGCTGCGCTTCATGGTGGCCGACGCGCGACCGGTCGCGATCGTGGTGGACGAGCGCACCCGCGAGCTCTTCCCCGAGGGCATCACGCCCTCCGGTGTGCCCGCTTCCTTCGTCCCGCCGCCGCGCGACCCGCGTTCGGCCGCGTACGTCATCTACACCTCCGGCTCCACCGGCCGCCCGAAGGGCGTGGTCGTGACCCAGCGCGACCTGGAGTGTTTCCTCGCCGCGCTGCCGGTGGCCGGGCCAGGCGAGCGGCTGCTCGCCGTGACGACGCTCTCCTTCGACATCTCCGTCCTGGAGCTGATGGGGCCGCTGACGGCGGGAGGCTGCGTGGTGCTGGCCTCCGACGCGGAGGTGCGCGACCCGCACATGCTGGCCGGGCTGCTGCGCAGAGAACGCGTCAGCGTCATGCAGGCCACGCCGTCGTTGTGGTCGACCCTGCCGCCCGAGGCCGAGCTGCGCGGCGTGCGCGTCCTGGCCGGCGGCGAGGCGCTGCCGCCCTCCCTGGCCCGCGACCTGAGCGCACGCGCCGTGTCCGTGACGAATCTGTACGGCCCGACCGAGGTGACCGTGTGGGCCACCGCCGCGGCGGTCCGCGGGGACGAGCCTCCCACGCTCGGACGGCCCCTGCCGGGAACGACCGCGTACGTGCTGGACACGGCGCTGCGCCCGGCGCCTCCAGGCGTCGCCGGCGAGCTGTATCTCGGCGGCGCCCAGGTCACCCGCGGCTATCTGCGCCGCCCCGGCCTGACCGCGTCCAGGTTCGTCGCCGACCCGTTCACCGGCGGGCGCATGTACCGCACCGGCGACCTGGCCCGCTGGAACGGCGGCGGCGAGCTGGAGTTCCTCGGCCGGGCCGACCACCAGGTCAAGGTGCGCGGCCACCGCGTCGAGCCGGGCGAGATCGAGGCGGTCGCGGCCACCTGCCCCGGCGTGTCGCAGGTCGCGGTCGTCGCCCGGCAGGACCGGCTCGTCGCGTACGTCACCGCGCCCGCGCCCGCGCTGCGCGACCACCTCGCGGGGCGGCTGCCCTCATGGATGGTTCCCTCCGCCGTCGTCGTCCTCGACGAGCTGCCGCTCACCCCGAACGGCAAGGTGGACCGCGCCGCCCTGCCCGAGGCGGACCTCGCGCAGACGGCGGGCGGCGCCGAGCCGCGCACACGTACCGAGGCGGCCGTCTGCGCGGTCCTGGGGGAGGTGCTGGGCACCGGGCCTGTCGGCGTGGACGACGACTTCTTCGCCCTCGGCGGGCACTCGCTGCTGCTCGTCCGCCTGGCCGCCGCCCTGCGTGCCCGGCTGGGCGCGGACCTTCCGGTGGGGGACCTGTTCGCCGCCCCCACCGCCGCCGCCCTGGCCAGACGGATCAGCGGCGGCGTGCCCGTGGCCGACGCCATGGCCGAACTGCTGAGCCTGCGGCCGGGCGACGGCACCCGGACGCCGCTGTTCTGCTTCCCGCCCGCCGGCGGGCTGAGCTGGCCCTTCGCCCCGCTCAAGCGCTACCTGCCCGACGGTGTCCCCCTGTACGGGCTGCAGTCGCCCCGGCTGAGCCGCGACAGCGGCCTGCCCGCGACCATGGACGACCTCGCCGCCGAGTACGCGGGCCTCATCGCCGGTGTGGCTCCCGAAGGGCCGCTCGCCCTGCTCGGATGGTCGTTCGGCGGCGCGGTCGCGCACAAGGTGGCGGTGCGGCTGGCGGCGCAGGGCCGCGACATCCGCCTCCTCGGCATGCTCGACACGCCGGTGGAGGTGAGCGGCGGCGCGGCCGACGTCGCCGCGCTGCTGGCCGAGATGGGCTACCGGGTGCCGGACGCACGCATGTCCGCCGCGGACGCCGTCGCCTTCCTGCGCTCCATGGGCGACGGCGTCGCGGCGCTGGAGGACGAGCAGATCGAGCGGGTCGTGGAGAGCTACCTGGCCGGCGACCGCATGATGGCGCGGGCCCGGTACGACGTCTATCCCGGAGACGTGCTCTTCGTCGACGCGACCGTGCCCGAGCAGGGGTTCACCGGCGCGGCCTCGAAGCGGTGGCGCCCCTACGTGGCGGGGGAACTGCGCGTGGCCGAGATCGGGTGCCGGCATTCGGAGCTGCTGGACGCCGGCACCCTGGAGATCCTCGGGCCGTTGCTGGCCCGTCTCATGTGACGGCGGACAGGTCCTTGACGGGGGTCGAGGGGTCCATGTCGGCGGCGTTGGCGAGCTGCGGCACGAGCACGTCGAGCGCGTAGAGCAGCGCGTCAGGCCCGCTGTAGGACAGCGCGCCGCCGAGCGGGGTGGAGAAGTCCGTGTAGATCGTGCGGTCGGTCCTGACCACCTTCAGCCGGGAGAAGACCGGCGACTTCACCATCGTGGCCCTGGTCGCGCCGTTGACGAACAACACGTCCCGGTCGATCAGGTCGAGCCGCTCCTCGCTGATCTCCTCCGACTCGCTCTGGGCGGCGAAGCCGAGCGCGTCGAACAGCGCGCGGCGCGGGTCGCGGGCCGGGATCAGCCAGTGCTGCCCGTTCTCCGGCCCGAAGTCCACCACGAGGACCTTCCCGGCGAACTCGGGATGCGCCTGCTTCGCCTCGGCGATCTTCGCGTTGACCTTGTCGACGAGCGCCCGCGCCTCGGCCGGCTTGCCGAGCGCCCTGCCGGTGGTGAGCGTCTGGACGTCCCACGGGGTCTGCTCGTCGGCGTAGTCGCCCGACTGGATCACCGTCGGCGCGATCTGGGAGAGCTTGTCGTACGTCTCCTTGTTGACGGTCTCGTAGATGGCGATGATCAGATCGGGCCGCTGCTTGATGATGGCCTCGAAGTTCAGCTCGGCCGAGAACGTGGAGAGCTTCCTGCCGCCCAGCGCCGCCTTTACCCAGGGGAAGTTCGCGTACTCGTCGAACCACGCGCGCGTGCTGACCGGCACCACGCCCAGCGCGAGCGCGAAGTCCTGGTCGTTCCATCCGACGGTGACGACCCGGGACGGCCGGGACTCGATCGTGGTGCTGCCGAACTTGTGGTCGATGGTGACCGGGAACGCGGGGTCGGCCGGCGCGGCGGCCTGCGGGGCTTCAGCCTGCGTGCCGGAACAGGAGATCAGCGAGGCCGCCAGGAGGACCCCTGACACAGTGCTGACTAAGGCTCGCCGAAGCGTGCGGAAACTGATCATCTGTGGTCCTTCTGGCCAGGCGATGGGATGCAACTTAGGATAGCATTACCTAACATTGATCATGGGAGCTGAAGATGCAGCGCATCCTGCTCGGCGGGAAGATCCACAGGGCCACCGTGACGCAGGCCGACCTCCACTACGTCGGGTCCATCACCATCGACAAGGACCTCATGGACGCGGCCGGGCTCATCGAGGGGGAGCAGGTCCACGTCGTCGACATCACCAACGGCTCACGGCTGGTCACGTACGCCATCGAAGGAGAGGCCGGTTCGGGCGTCATCGGCATCAACGGGGCCGCCGCCCACCTCGTGTCTCCCGAAGACCTCGTAATCATCATGTCCTTCCGGCACGTGGCCGACGACGAGGCGGCCTCGTACGTCCCCTTGGTGGTGCACGTCGACGGGCGCAACCGGATCGTCGGCCTCGGGGCGGACCTGGCCGCCCCGGCCCCGGGCTCGTCCGCCCAGGTCACCGGTCGGTGAGGTAACCGCCCATCGTGCGGAAGAACTCCGTGGCGGGCAGGTCCGCACCCGACTCCGTGCGGACCTGCTCGATCACCAGCCCGTGGCCGCGCCCCCTGCGGGCCTCCGGGCCGGCGACGATGACGACTCCGTCGCCCTCGTGGATGAACACCCGGCCGGGGGTCCCTCCGTACCGGCCCTTCGACACCGACGCCTTCAGCACGCGGATGCGCTCACCCCGGTAGAACGTGAAAGCGTTCGGGTACGGGTCGGACTGGGCGCGTACCAGCCGCTCGATGTCCCGCGCCGGCCAGCTCCAGACGATGCGGCTGTCCTCGACGGACCGTTTGTGGAAGAAGCTGGCCCTCGATCGGTCCTGGGGAACCGGTGCCGCCCGGCCGCTCTCGATGAGCGTGAGCGCGTCCCGCACGATCGGCCCGATCAGGGCGACGGTCCGGTGGAACAGGTCCGTGGCCGTGTCGGAAGAGCCGACGCGTACGGCCCGCTGCAGCACGATGTCGCCGGCGTCCAGCTCCTCGTCCATCAGGTGGGCGGTGACGCCCACCTCCTCCTCACCGTTGATCAGCGCCCAGATCAGCGGCGAGAAGCCGGCGTAGGCGGGCAGCAGCGAGTCGTGCACGTTCAGCGTGCCGTGGCGGGGCAGCCGGAAGATCTCCGGCGGGATCCAGGTGCGCCAGTTGTTGGCGACGATGATGTCCGGCTCGGCCTCCTTGAGCGCGGTGACCAGCTCGTCGTCCGGCCTGGAGCGCAGCAGCACGGGGACGCCGTGCCCGGCCGCCAGGTCGGCCACGGAGTCGTCCCAGATCTTCTCGTAGGCGTGCTCGCTCCTGGGGTGCGTCACGGCGAGCACCACCTCGTGGCCGGATTCCAGCAGTGCCTGCAACGTACGGTGTCCCCAAGTCTGGTAGCCGAACATCGCAACCCGCATGTGCGCCTCCTGTGGATAAGCCAATTAGGTGAGCCTAACCTAAATATCTGGTCGCGAGGAGGGTGATCTGCTGGCTACCGGCTCGTTTTGGCATGGCGAAAATGACCGACGTTGGGTGGTAAAACCCCAGTTGACCGAAGATTTGCTGATCAACTAATGTCTAGCAGGTTACGGGCCAAACAAGCCGCTCCTTCGAACGAAGCCGTCAGCTGGCATCGGGTCTCGGCGCCCCGGGCCAGGCTTGTTTCGCCTCACTGATCGAGAGGCGGAGGCTGCCGTGTCGTTCACACATCGGGCGACCGATCCCACAGGATCCGGATCCACGGGCCACGGCGTGCCGGCACGAGACCGCGGCGGTGATCCCGTCGAGCGGCCACATCGTCAAGTGAATGAGGAAGTGCATGGCCAGTAGTGGTTTCAGCTACGCCGGCCCCGAAGGACTTGAGCATCTCAAGCGGGCCGGCATGAGAAGCCAGGACGCGGGCGAAACACTCGGCCTGATCCGCAGGGAGTTCGTCACGCACGCGAAGGGCGACGTGAACACGTACGCCCTCGTCCAGGACGGCGCTGCGGAACTCGCCAGCGGCTACAACCAGTTCTTCCGCGACCTGTCCGACACCATGTACCGGCGCTCCAGCGCCCTGCGCAACGGCGGGAGCAACCTGAAATACTCCGCCGCCAACTACGGCTGGAGCGAGCGCCTCCTCCCGCCCGACGACCCGCCCCCCTTCCGCGAGAACGTCGAGCTGCCCGACCCCGGCACCCTGTCCGTGACGTTCAACGCCACCCTCGACCTGCTGGGCCTCGGCGACGACTACGAACGCAAGCTCTTGGAGATGCAGCGGGCGTGCGAGGAGACCGCCCACCGGCTCCGGCAACTGCAGCCCGACATCGACGCGGTCGAGGACGAGGTCGAGAAGGCACGCTGGGGCGGAGATGCCGCCCAGACCTACCACGCGGCCTGGAGAGAGCACGTCAACCCGGCCGGCGGCCGGCACGAGGCCCAGACCTTGGCGGAGTGGGCCGCGCGCTCCGAGCACTCCGCCGAGATCCTCGGCAACGCGGCCGAGGAGACCCACAGGTCCAAGCACGTCGTCAAGCGCACCCTGCAGACGCTCGCGGCGATCGGCGTGATCATGGCCGGAGCGGCGATCCTCAACCCCGCGGTACGCGCCTTCCTCGTGAGGTTCGCCCACGCCCTCAGACAGCGCGCCATGCTGGTGATCAAAATACTGCGCGCGAGGCTCAAGCAGCTCGGCAAGGGGTTCGGAACCAGCGTGGCCGGACGCGGCTCGGTGCTGAGCGGATTCATGATGAACGGGATCGGCGTCGTCGGCGCAAACTACGTCAACTCCTCGCTGGCGAACGCCGGCCGGGGCGTCGAAGATCCCTTCTCGGTCTCCCCTGGCATGCTGGGCACCCTGTCCTTCCTCCTCGGCCTCGGCGGCGCCTTCTCCCTCATGAAGAGGCTCGGCTCGGTCACCAGGTTCGCGCAGGCACACCCTCTCGGGTTCAACATGGCGCTCGAACTCGGCATCAACGCCGGTGCCGCCACCGCACTCAGCATGATGTTCGAGAACAAGAGCTTCGGCGCCGCGCTCAAGGACGGCGTCATTGTCGGCGGCGTCAGTGCGGTCTTCGGCGCCGGATACTACGGACTGCTCCGTGACGCGACCGGCCTCAAGCACCTCGCCTGGCGCAACGCGGACAAGTGGGGACTCAAGAAACTCTGGCCCGTCGACCCGAGCCGTGCGATGTCGGCCACCAACGTCCGCTACGGACGTGTTCTGCCCGGCAACCATCTTGCCCAGATGAAGCTCAGCGACGGCTCGAAGATCTGGCTCCCGAAGAACAGCCTCACCTACCGGGCCAGGCAGATCGCGCCGGTCAACGCCTTCCTCAACCTGAACCCCTTCTGGAAGGGCCGCATCCTCGGTCTCCTCCCGGGCACGATCAACTACACCCTGGTGCCCCGCGGCCAGAGCGAGCCCGTCGACCTGACGATCCCCGACTACCGGAACTGGGAGAACAACTCCGGCGGCGAACCATCACGCTCCGACGCCAGGCAACCGGTCGGCGCCACCACCCATACGGTGCGGACCGGCGACACGCTGTGGGACATCGCCGAGCGCGAATACGGCGACGCACGGTACGCGTCGCTCCTCGCGCAGGCCAACTGGCAGCTCGAAGGCATCAAGGATGGCGCCCTGTCACCCGGGCAGCAACTGGTGGTCCCGGAACTCGACAAGCAGAAGGCCTCCTAGGGACCCGGACGGCGCCTCAGCAGCGGTCACGCGAGGCGCCGTCCCGGGCCACGGTGCCTCGCCGGCGGGCGCGTGCGGTGCCGTCCCGGGCATCGGCGCTTGGCCGGCGGGCGTGTGCGGCACCGCCCAGGGTCACCGGCGCCTGCCCCGGGAGCCGTCCGAGCGCGGGACGTCGTCGCCCGCTCCGCTGCCGGGCTCGGGGATGGCGCCGGACACCTTCTCCTCCGCCTCGGCGACGACCGCGCGCCGCGCGTCGCGCACGGCCGCCAGGATGTCCTCCGCCAGCACGTGACTGTCCAGCCGCATGGCGCGTGGACCTATGCCGAGCTCGCGTACGCGTCCGTGCGCGTCCGCGGTCGCCGTGACGTGCCCGGACGCGCTCGTACCCGTGCCGGCCACGCTCTGCAGCTCGTCGTACTTCTTCTCCAGGAAGTCGGGCATTCGGCGCAAGTCCTCGTGCTCCCCATCGTCCGCGCCGGACATCTCCAGAAGGCTGCGGAGGACGCCGCTCACCGCCCGCCCGTCCCGGTCGGCCGCCAGGCTCTCGCCGAGCGGGTCCGACGTGATCGAGGCGAGCCCGGCGCCGTCGAGCACCTCCCGCGCCTGCCGCCGCGCGTCCTGATGCGCCGCGTCGAGCACCGCGACCACATCCTCGGCGAGACGAACCGCGTCACGCCGCATCACGCGCGGATCGAGCGTGAGCGAGACGATCGCGCCGTCGGCGTCGGCCTTGGCTTTGATCATCCCGTCGTCGCTCCGGCCGACACCGCCGACCTCGCGATCGCGATCCCGCGCCGCCAAGGACTCCCGCACCATCTGCTCGACCTTGCCGTTGATCGCAGCCAAGATCTCGCGATCGTCATCCCGTCCGGAGGGCGTAGTCATGCGGCACTCCAATGATCACGCGTCCCTGTCAGCGCGTTAGTTTAGGGCACCCGGATGACGGCCGGACGTAGCGGTCGAGCCACCCGGCGGACTCGCGTCCGGGCGTGGCCCAGAAGGCGGGCATGCCCCCAAGCCGAGTGCGCGGCCCATGACGGCGAGGACGGCTGCGCACGCGGGGAAGCTTCTGTCGGCGTGACGGGGTGCCTGTGCGCGGTCAGCATGGTGACCGGCGGCGACGGCACGTGGTGGGGCAGAGGTGCCGGAAGCGGGATTCGAACCCGCACGCCCTTTCGAGCAGACGCTTTTGAGGCGTCCATGTCTGCCATTCCATCATTCCGGCTGATTTTTCCGGACTTGTCCGGATCAGCACTGTACTCCGCCGCCGAAAATGATCAGCGACGGGTGCCAGCGTGGATCTAATCTACCGGACATCTGTACTCTTGCGCTCGTGAGTACGCAGCGGCGAGTAGTGATCGCGGAAGACGAGGCCCTGATCCGCCTTGACCTCAAGGAGATGCTCCAGGAGGACGGCTACGTCGTCGTGGGGGAGGCCGGCGACGGCGAGCAGGCGATCCGGCTGGCCGCCGAGCTGAGACCCGATCTCGTCATTCTCGACGTCAAGATGCCCGTGCTCGACGGCATCTCCGCGGCCGAGCGCATCGTCGGCGAACGCATCGCCCCCTGCCTCATCCTGACCGCGTTCTCCCAGCGTGACCTGGTCGAACGAGCCAGGGACGCGGGGGCGATGGCCTACCTGGTCAAGCCGTTCACGAAGGCCGACCTGGTGCCGGCCATCGAGATGGCGGTCAGCAGGCACGAGGAGATGGTGGCGCTGGCCGCCGAGGTGTCGAACCTGTCGGAGCGGCTGGAGACGAGGAAGCTGGTCGAGCGCGCCAAGGGGCAGCTCATGACGCAGCACGGCTGGAGCGAGCCCCAGGCGTTCAGGTGGATCCAGAAGGCGTCGATGGACCGGCGGCTGAGCATGCGCGAGGTTGCTCAGATCGTTATCGACGACGCGGCCGATCGGGGCTGAGGCGCCCGCGCCTGGCGTGAGACGGTCCGCCGGACCGCTGCCGGCCACGACACCACCGGCGTTCCGCATCGCGGTCAACCGGCTCCGCCCCCAAGCGCTCCGGCCTGTCGCCGGCGGCGCGGTGCACGGTGGCCTGGGCGTCGGCTCGGCTGGTGTGGCGGTCGTGGCGCGGGAGAGGGCGCCGGCGGGCGAGCGCGGTCGTGATTGCGGGCGGTCGGGAGTAATCCCTTACGTCCCAACTTTCCCACCATTACGGCCCTGATCCTGATATTTCGGCTCCGGGATGTTCCTCGTGCGAACTGTCAGTAACTGTGGTGAAACGTCCCATTACAATGGGTATTTAGGACATTACGAATCAGCATAAAAGCCGAGCAACAACCCCCGGCCGTCCCATCCGAGAGGCATCCTGAGCTCGGAAACCCGGCGAAGGGGACGTTCCTTCGCTGAGATTGGGGGAGTCTTTTATATGATCCGCATTGCTCCAGCGGGACGCCTGCTGGCCGTCGCGGCCGCGGCGAGCCTGGCCCTCACGGCCTGCGGCGGCGGTGGCGACGGCACGTCGGCGCAGCAGTCCGAGCCGGCGTCTTCGTCCGCCGCGTCCTCCGCTCCCGCGGCGAAGGGCGACGGCACGCTGACCCTCGGCACGGTGCTGCCGCAGACCGGTTCGCTGGCGTTCCTCGGCCCGCCCGAGTTCGCCGGCGTCGACCAGGCCGTCAAGGAGATCAACGACGCCGGGGGCGTGCTCGGCAAGCCGGTCAAGACCGTCCACACCGACTCGGGCGACACGACGACCAACATCGCGTCGCAGTCGGTGGACAAGCTGCTGGCGCAGAAGGTGGACGCGATCGTGGGGGCGGCGTCGTCGTCGGTGTCGGAGTCGATCATCGACAAGGTGACGGGCGCCGGCGTGGTGCAGTTCTCGCCGGCCAACACCTCCGACAAGTTCACCACGATCAAGGACCAGGGCCTCTACTTCCGCACCGCGCCGCCGGACAAGCTGCAGGGCCGCGTGCTGGGCGACCTGATCGCCGCCGACGGCAACGACACCATCGGCATCCTCGCGATGCAGGACTCGTACGGCTCGGGCCTGGCCGACCAGGTCACCAAGACCGCCGAGGAGGCCGGGGCGAGCGTCGTGGAGCGGGTCGACTACGACCCGAAGGCGCCGGAGTTCTCCGCCGACGTGGCACGGATCAAGGCGAAGAACCCGAAGGCGGTCGTGCTGATCGGCTTCGAGGAGGGCGCCAAGGTCATCGCGGAGCTGGTCAAGCAGGGACTGTCGGCCGACAAGGTCAAGTGGTACATGGTGGACGGCAACATGTCGAACACCAACTACGTGAAGATGCCCAAGGGCACGCTCACGGGCGTCAAGGGCACCATCCCGGGCGCGGAGGCTCCCGACGACTTCAGGAAGAAGCTCAAGAAGCTCAACCCCGAGCTCGACGACTTCACGTACTCGGCGGAGTCGTACGACGCGGCGAACCTGATCGCGCTGGCCGCCGAGGCGGCGAAGGACGACTCCGGCGCGTCGATCGCGTCCAAGCTGGCCGAGGTCAGCAAGGGCGGCGAGAAGTGCAAGACCTTCAAGGAGTGCGCAGCCCTGCTCAGGGACGGCGAGGACATCGACTACGAGGGCATCAGCGGCCCGGTCGAGTTCGACGACGCCGGTGACCCGGCCGTCGCCACGATCGGCATCTACCAGTACGGCGACAACAACACCTACGACACCAAGGCGCTGGAGTACCGCACCGGCAACATCGAGGGCTGACCTCGGGTCCGGCCGCTGAGCGGTCCCGCGAGCGGCGGGTCGCTCAGCGGCCGAAGCCGCACGCCCTGGAGGCGTAGCCGATCAGGCGGTCCTGCAGCGGCTTGGGCGGCGCCACGACGATGACGCGCTCCTCGCCCCCGTCGATGCTCGCCCGTACGGGGAACTGGAAGGCCTTTTTGGCCTCGCCGAACGCGTGGCCGTCGCAGCGGGCGGGGGTGAGCTCGACCGGGATCTCCAGGCGCTCCTCGGCGGGCGGCAGCAGGCCGAGCGAGCGGCCGTCGTAGGCGACGTTGTAGTGCGTCGTGCCGCCCATGGCGGCCAGCCTCACCGCTCCGGCGCCGCGCCGGGTGACGACCAGCTCGCCGCGCATGGTCTTGCCGGACTCCGTCCACTCCTGGCCGAACGCGATGCTCACGGCCTGTTGGATGAGGAACTCCGAGCACTCGTCGCGCAGCAGCCTGGCGAGCAGCGGGTCGGGGTGGGGCAGGTCGAAAGCGACCTCGCGCAGCGGTTCCGAGCCGACGCGGAGGTGGGCCACGACGGTGGCGGGCCGCACCTCGGGCAGGCCGCCGGGGGAGCAGTTCGCGGCGCCGTACGGGATGGGCAGGTCGGTGCGCTCGGTTCTGCCGATGGCCGCGTCGGCCCTGCTCGCGGGCACCGTACGGAACGACGGCGTCACCAGCTGGACGTCGGCGAAATAGACCGGGGTGTCCCGGGTGTTGCGCACGGCCACCTGGAGCCGGTGTGCCGGCTCGTCGGAACGCCATTGCCCGAGCGTGACGGAGACGCCGTCGGGCGGGCCCGAAGGAGCCGGCGGCTCCGAGGAGCCACAACCGGCGACAAGGGCCACCACGGCCAGGAATGTGGTAACACGCTTCACCTGACGCAGATTAAAGCTGCTTCCGCAGGTCCGTAAGTTGAGGACTGATTACGACTCCGCATCCAAGTGCCGACAGTTCTTCACGGCATCTAGTTGGAGCATGCGGGAGTTTTGTACGTTTCCGTCATTCGATCGGGAACGTTCGGCGGTGCTGACGGATCCCCGGCCTGAAATGAAGGAGACACTTCATGATCCGCATTGCTCCCGTGGGACGGGCGCTGGCTGTCGCGGCTGCCACCAGCCTGGCCCTGACAGCCTGCGGTGGTGGCGGCGACACGGCCACGCAAACTTCCGAAAGTGCCGCGCCTGCCACATCCTCCTCGGCACCGGCCGCGGCGAAGGGTGACGGCACACTCACGCTCGGCACGCTGCTGCCCCAGACCGGCTCGCTGGCGTTCCTCGGCCCGCCCGAGTTCGCGGGCGTCGACCTCGCGCTCAAGGAGATCAACGAGGCCGGGGGAGTGCTCGGCAAGCCCGTTGAGAAGTTCGACACCGACTCGGGCGACACGACGACCAACATCGCGTCGCAGTCGGTGGACAAGCTGCTTGCGCAGAAGGCCGACGCCATCATCGGCGCCGCGTCGTCGTCGGTGTCGGAGTCGGTGATCGACAAGATCACGGGCGCCGGTGTGGTGCACTTCTCGCCCGCCAACACCTCCGACAAGTTCACCACGATCAAGGACAACGGCCTCTACTTCCGTACCTCGCCGCCCGACAAGCTGCAGGGGCGCGTGCTGGGCGACCTCGTGGTGTCCGACGGCAACGACACGGTCGCCATCATGGCGATGCAGGACTCGTACGGCACCGGCCTGGCCGACCAGGTGGAGAAGGTCGCCACCGAGGCCGGCGCCCAGGTGGTCGAGCGGGTCGACTATGACCCCAAGGCCCCTGACTTCTCCGCCGACATCGCCAAGATCAAGGCGAAGAACCCGAAGGGCATCGTCCTGATCGGCTTCGAGGAGACCGCAAAGGTCATCGGCGAGCTGGTCAAGCAGGGCATGCCGGCCAGCAAGCACAAGTGGTACATGGTGGACGGCAACATGTCGAACACCAACTACGTGGAGATGCCCAAGGGCACGCTCAAGGGCGTCAAGGGCACCTACCCCGGCGCCTCCGCTCCCGACACCTTCAGGAAGAACCTCCTCGAGGTCGACCCCAAGCTCGAGGACTTCACCTACGCTCCCGAGTCCTATGACGCGGCCAACCTGATCGCGCTGGCCGCCGAGGCCGCCAAGAGCGACGCGGGCGCCGACATCGCGGCCAAGCTGGCCGAGGTGAGCAAGGGCGGCGAGAAGTGCAAGAACTTCAAGGAGTGCGTCGACCTGCTGAAGGCCGGCAAGGACATCGACTACGACGGCATCAGCGGCCCGGTCGAGTTCAACGACGCCGGTGACCCGGCCGTCGCCACCATCGGCATCTACGAGTACGGCGACAACAACAAGTACCCGGTCAAGGCGCTCGAGTACCGCACCGGCAACATCGAGGGCTGACCCCGGTCACCCGCGTGAACGTCGAAGGGCCCGGTCCGAGACCGGGCCCTTCGACGTGTCACGCGCAGCCGGACAATCGGCCGCCGGAACTCCCACGTGATGCCGTGCACCCTGGCAGCCGGCGAGGAGGGCCGGGGAGCATCAGAGCGACTGTCACCGAACGATTCACATCGGTCATGGAAAAACGGCGGAAGGGCCCATCGGGAGCCCTTCCGCCGTTCGCGCCTGACGGCGGATCTACGCTCTGGCCAGCGTGCCGAGGTAGAGCTCGATGACCTTGGGGTCGTCGGCGAGCTGCCTCCCGGTGCCGGTGTAGGCGTTGCGGCCCTGGTCGAGCACATAGCCGCGGTGGCAGATCTGCAGGCAGCGGCGCGCGTTCTGCTCCACCATGATGACCGTCACGCCCGCCTTGTTGATCTGCTGGGCCTGGATGAACACCAGGTCCTGCAGCTTGGGCGACAACCCGGCGGACGGCTCGTCGAGCAGCAGCACGGAGGGCTCGGTCATCAGGGCCCTCGCCATCGCCACCATCTGCCGCTCGCCGCCGGACAAGGAGCCGGCGCGCTGCTTGCGCCGCTCCCTGAGCGCGGGGAACAACTCGGACACGAACTCGAAGCGCTCCTTGAACTTCCCCGGTGTCTGGAAGGCGCCCATCTCGAGGTTCTCCTCGATGGTGAGGCTGGGGAAGACGTTGTTGGTCTGGGGGACGTAGCCGACCCCGCGGGCGACCAGCGTGTGCGCCTTCATGTTGGTGATGTTCTCGCCCTTGAGCAGCACCGTGCCGCTGCGGATGTTGACGAGCCCGAACACGGCCTTGAGCAGCGTCGACTTCCCGGCGCCGTTGGGGCCGATGATGCCGATCAGCTCGCCGTCCTTGACGTAGAGGTCGGAGCCGTTGAGGATGTTGACGCCCGGCAGGTAGCCGGCGATCAGCTCGTCGCACCGGAGCACGGCGTCCTCGGCGCCCTCCAGGTGCGCACTGCGGTCGGTGACGGCCGCCTTCGACTCTGGGCCGGCGTTCACTTCTGCGTCTCCTCCTCGATCTCGGCCTCCAGCGCGGCCTCGGCCTGCTGCAGCTGCTCCTCCAGCTCGCCCTCGGACAGCGGCGCGTCGTGGTGGGCGCCCAGGTAGGCGTCGATGACGCGATCGTCGGACATGATCGTCGCGGGCGGACCCTCGGCGATGACCGCGCCCTGGGCCATGACGATCACCCAGTCGCTGATGTCGCGGACCATGTCCATGTCGTGCTCGACGAACAGCACCGTCATGCCCTGCTCGCGCAGGTCCTTGACGTGGCCGAGCAGCGACTGGGTCAGCGCCGGGTTGACGCCCGCCATGGGCTCGTCGAGCATGACCAGCTCGGGGTTGACCATGAGCGCGCGGGCCATCTCCAGCAGCTTGCGCTGGCCGCCGGACAACGATCCGGCGAAGTCGTCGCGCTTGGCGTCGAGCTTGAAGCGGGCCAGCAGTTCTTCGGCCCGCTCGGTGATCTCGTCCTCCTGGGCGCGCCACACGCGTGGCACGAGCGCGCGCCAGAAGTTCTCGCCCTTCTGCTGCTGGGCGCCGAGTCGCATGTTCTCCATCACCGTCAGGCGCGAGAGCGCCTTGGTGAGCTGGAACGTGCGGACCATGCCGCGCCGGGCCACCTTGTGGGCGGGCACGCCGTTCATGGACCGCCCGTTGAACGTCCACGTGCCGGAGTCGGCCGTGTCGAAACCGGTCAGCTGGTTGAAGAACGTGGTCTTGCCGGCGCCGTTGGGGCCGATCAGCGCCGTGATGGAGCCGCGCTGGATCTCCACGTGGCCGACGTCGACGGCCGTGAGGCCGCCGAAGCGGCGTACGACGTTGTCCACCACCAGGATGGGGTCCGGCTTGGGCACGCCGGGGTCGCGGGCCAGGTCTTTGAAGGCGGCAAGGGCGGCCGCCTTCCGGTCGGTGCTCATGGTCTCAGCGTGCATCGATTGCGATCTCCCTCTTGTCACCGAAGATGCCCTGTGGCCGGTAGACAAGCAACAGGATCAAGCCGGCGCCGACCAGGATCCAGCGCAGGGCGCCGACCTGGTTGGTGTCCATGAAGGTGATGTACCCAACGCGGACCGCCTCGGAGAGCACACCGTAGATGAAGACGAGCAGGACCCAGAACACCATCGAGCCGATGACCGGGCCGAGCACGCGGGCCGCACCGCCGAGGATGACCATCGTGTACATGTAGAACGTCGTCTCGGTGCCGAACACGTCAGGCTGCACCGAGGCATAACCCAGACCGTAGATGAAGCCGCCCATGCAGCCGATCACGCCGCCCAGCACCAGCGCCTGCATCTTGTAGGAGAAGACGCTCTTGCCGAGGCTGCGCACGGCGTCCTCGTCCTCGCGGATGGCCTTGAGCACGCGGCCCCAGGGGCTCTTCATCAGCAGATGCACCATGAGGCAGGCCAGGGCGATGAGCACCCAGCCGACGGTGATCACCCACATCGTGCGGTGGTTGAAGAACAGCGGGACGGGGCCGAGGTTGAAGCCGTAGTTTCCGGCGGGATAGGGGTTGAGCGCGTAGAAGCCGTCGGTGAAGCCGCGGTGGCCGTCGGAGCCGCCGAAGACGTCCTTGAACTGCACGGAGCGGAAGACGAGCCGGACGATCTCGGCCGCCGCGATGGTGACGATGGCGAGGTAGTCGGCGCGCAGCTGGAGCGTCGGTATGCCCAGCAGGAACGCCAGGATAACCGCCGCGATCAGGCCGAAGATGACGCCGACCCAGAACGGCATGCCGAGGACGACGACGGTGACCGCCAGGCCGTAGCCGGCCACGCCCATGAACGCGGCCTGGCCGAAGTTGAGCAGGCCGGTGTAGCCGAAGTGGATGTTGAGACCGATGGCGGCGATGCCGTACAGCACCGTCTCGACGCCCACCGAGGCCTTGATGGTGGTGCTGATGATCGTGATCCAGTCCATTCTGATCCTCCCCCGATCAGCCGATCCGCTCGCGGCGGCCCAGGATGCCCTGCGGCCGGACGAGGAGCACGATGATGAGAACGGCGAGCGCGCCGACGCTCTTGAGCTCTGGAGGCACCCACAGCGTCGAGACCTGGATGAACAGGCCGACCACCAGCGACCCGATCAGCGCGCCGAACGCGGTGCCCAGACCGCCGAGCGTCACGCCGGCGAAGATGAGCAGGAGCATCTCCTGGCCCATCGTGTATTTCAGGTTCTGGGAGAGGCCGAGCATGATGCCCGCGAGCGCGGCGATGGCGCCGCCCATCGTCCAGATGATGCGCACGACCCGGTCGACGTTGATGCCGGACGACGACGCGAGCGCCGGGTTGTCGGCCACCGCGCGGGCCGCCTTGCCGGTGCGGGTGCGCAGCAGCGCGATGCCGACGATGATGAGCACGACCAGCTCGATGCCCATGGCGACGAAGTTCTTCGGCGCGGCCGAGATCGGCCCCAGTTGCACGCCGGGTTGCGCGTTGTACTGCGTGTACGCCTCGGTCTGGCCGCCGAAGACGATCAGGAACAGGTAGCGCAGGAAGAGCGCGACGCCGATCGAGATGATCATCATGGCGATGATGCCGGTGCCGCGCCTGCGCAACTGTCCCCAGAAGAAGCGGTCCTGCAGATAGCCGAGCAGGCCGGCGACGATGACGGCGATGGCCGCGGCCGGGATGAGGTTCAGGCCCATGCCCGCGTTGAACCCGTAGGCGAGGATCGCGCCCAGGGTGACCAGCTCGCCGTGGGCGAAGTTGGTCAGGCCGGTCGTGCCGTAGATGAGCGACAGGCCGAGCGCGGCCAGGGCGATGATCAGGCCGAGGTTGAAGCCCTCGAAGGTGAGCTGCGCGGCGCGGGTCCAGAACGCGCTGTTGTCGGTGCTCTCCTGCCCCTGGTCCTGGCCTTCACCGCCTTTCGGCTGGAGGGGGAACAGGGCGGTGGAGCAGTTGCCCTCATGGACGCTCAGCGTGCGGACGTTCGTGCCGCCGCGCGCCTCGGCGTTCTGCGGAAGGCTGCCGAGATCCAGGGTGACTTTGTACCGGCCTGGATCCTCGACCTGGACATCCCATCTGCCCTGAGCGTCGGTGGTGGCCTCCGCGACGGGCTTGCCGTCCTCGGTGGTCACGGAGATTTTGGCGCCGTTCACTGGCTGGCCTTGGAAGTTGAGTGTTCCCCTCACGCCCTGGCAGTCGGCCGGGCCCGCGTGGGCGGGGCCGGCGAGCAGGAAGATGAGTCCACCCAGGAAGGCCGTGAACGCGATCACGGCTCTGCGCAATGGTGCTCCCTCGAAAATAGGTCAAGGCGGGGTGTTGCCCCCTCCATCTCGACACGCGCGCATCGCAGGCACAACTGGGATGCAATGGCGGGAGCCTATTCTGGGTGCGCCCGTTTCAGTATCGTTCGTCACCAATTAGTGACATGTGCGTGTCACTGATGTGAGCAACCAACGAGCAGGTCAGGGGCAGGATCAGGGAGACGCCTGGCGCATTAGGAAAACATCGGATAACGCTCGGCTGCGGATGTCGACGAGCCCGCGGGGCGGCCTTTGGGGCCGTGTAGGGCTTCCCCGGCCGTACACGTTTTCTACTGGGCCTCCCCGCGGGCTGTTCGCACAACCGTAGCGACCCGCGGGGGGCGTGCGCAAAGGCTGGGCGCACGTGAACTTCGTGTCAGCGGTCGCGCAGTATGCAGGTGAGGCGAGAGGTGCAGACCCGACGCCCCTGCTCGTCGCTGATCTCGATGTCGTACGTCGCCAGCGTCCGGCCGGCGTGCAACCGGGTCGCGACGCCGGTCACGTGGCCGGAGCTCGCGGAGCGGTGGTGGGTGGCGCTGATCTCGATGCCCACGGCGATGCGGCCGGGCCCGGCGTGGATCGCCGCCGCCACCGAGCCCAGGGTCTCGGCCAGCACCACGGACGCGCCGCCGTGCAGCAGCCCGTACGGCTGTGTGTTGCCCTCGACCGGCATCCGGCCGGACACGCGCTCGGGCGTGGCCTCGAGAAACTCGATGCCCATCCGCTCGGGAAGCGTGCCCGCGTGCATGTCGACGACCATCGCTACGTCCATGGGATTGGTCTGTGTCAAAGGGACGTCTCCACTCTTCCGAGCTCGGGTTTTCTGTCGCAGACGCAGACTAGGCTGCGGGTGTGCCGAAGAGTGAAGTGACCCCCAGCCGCCCGTGCCTGCTGCTGCTTGACGGGCATTCCCTGGCCTATCGCGCGTTCTACGCGCTCAAGGACGCCAACCTGATGACCACCGACGGTCAGCACACCGAGGCGGTCTACGGGTTCACCTCGATGTTGACCAACATCCTGCGCGACGAGCAGCCGACCCACGTGGCGGTGGCCTTCGACAGGTCGGAGCCGACGTTCCGCCATGAGGAATACTCCGACTACAAGGCCAACAGGAGCGAGACGCCCGAGGACTTCCGCGGGCAGATGCAGCTCATCTTCGAGCTGCTCGACACGCTGCGCATCCCGCGGCTGTCCAAGGCCGGCTTCGAGGCGGACGACCTCATCGCGACCCTGGCCACCCGGGCCTCCGCGCAGGACATGAACGTCCTGATCGTCACCGGCGACCGCGACGCGCTCCAGCTGGTCGACGACAACGTCACGGTCCTGATGACCCGGCGCGGCATCAGCGACATGACGAGGTTCACGCCCGACGCGGTGCAGGAGAAATACGGCCTGACCCCCGCGCAATACCCCGACTTCGCGGCGCTGCGCGGCGACCCCAGCGACAACCTGCTGAGCATTCCCAGCGTGGGTGAGAAGACGGCGGCCAAGTGGGTGCGCGAGTTCGGCTCGCTGACCGCGCTGGTCGACCGGGTCGACGAGGTCAAGGGCAAGGTCGGCGACAAGCTGCGCGAGCACGTCGCCCAGGTGCTGATGAACCGGCGGCTCACCGAGCTGCTGCGCGACGTCCCGCTCGAGGTCGGTCCCGGCGAGCTCACGCAGGGCACGTGGGAGCGCGAGGAGATCAACAAACTGTTCGACACGCTGCAGATCCGCGGCGAGCTGCGTGAGCGCGTGTTCAAGGTGCTCGGCACCGGCGAGCAGGAGCCCGAGCAGGGCTTCGAGGTGGAGACCGTGCTGCTCGGCCCCGACCGCGTCGCGGGCTGGCTGTCGGCGTTGCCCGC
Organism: Nonomuraea sp. K271; assembly: GCF_009908215.1. NCBI lineage: Bacteria > Bacillati > Actinomycetota > Actinomycetes > Streptosporangiales > Streptosporangiaceae > Nonomuraea > Nonomuraea sp. K271. The sequence goes on from NZ_JAAAHR010000021.1 coordinate 19,972, forward strand.
CGGCCGCACGGGCCTGGCGTTCAGGGGCGCCTACGGCAGCGGCAGCGGGCGCATCGAGGGCATCGCCATCGCCTCGCCCGACGGCACGGCCGCCTACATCGACCCCGTCAAGCTCACCGAGGCCGACGAGACGGCCCTGCGCGCCTGGCTGGGCGACGACGCCCACCCCAAGGCCGTCCACGACGCCAAGGGCCCCATCCTGGCCCTCTGGGCGCAGGGCATGGAGCTGCGCGGCCTGAGCTGCGACACCGCGCTGGCCGCCTACCTCGCGATGCCGGGACAGCGCACGTTCGCCCTGGAAGACCTCGCCAGGCGCTACCTCAACCGCGACCTGCGCGCCGAGGAGGAGTCCAACGGCCAGGCCGCGCTGTTCGGCGACGACGAGGACGCCCCGGCCAAGGACCTCGCGCTGCGCGCCCACGCCGTACGCGAGCTGGCCGAATCCCTGGAGACCTTCCTCGAGGGCAGGGGCGGCACCCAGCTCCTGGCCGACGTGGAGCTGCCGCTGCTGTCGGTGCTGGCCGAGATGGAGCGCGCCGGCATCGCCGTCGACAGCGAATACTTCGCGGGCCTGGAGGCCGAGTTCGGCGCCGCCGTCAAGCACGCCGTCGAGGAGGCGCACCGCTCGGTCGGCGAGCAGTTCAACCTCGGCTCGCCCAAGCAACTGCAGGAGATCCTCTTCGTCCGGCTCAACCTGCCCAAGACGAAGAAGATCAAGACCGGCTGGAGCACCGACGCCGACCAGCTCGCCTGGCTGGCCACCCAGACCGAGCACGAGCTGCCCACCATCATGCTGCGCCACCGCGACCAGGCCAGGCTCCGCATCACCGTCGAGGGCCTGATCAAGGAGATCGCCGACGACGGGCGCGTCCACACCACGTTCAACCAGACCATGGCCGCCACGGGCCGGCTGTCGTCGGAGAAGCCCAACCTGCAGAACATCCCGATCCGCACCGCGGAGGGCCGCCGCATCCGGCAGGGCTTCGTGGTCGGCGAGGGCTACGAGACGCTGCTGACGGCCGACTACAGCCAGATCGAGCTGCGCATCATGGCCCACCTGTCGGGCGATGAGTCGCTGATCGAGGCGTTCGAGTCGGGTCACGACTTCCACCAGGCCACCGCCGCGAGGGTGTTCGACCTGCCGCCTGAGCAGATCGACGGCGAGCTGCGTGCCCGCATCAAGGCGATGAACTACGGCCTGGCCTACGGCCTGTCCGACTTCGGGCTCGCCCAGCAGCTCAACATCCCGGTGGCCGAGGCACGGGCGCTGAAGGAGGAATACTTCACCGAGTTCGGCGGCGTGCGCGACTTCCTGCACGCCATCGTCCAGCAGGCCCGCGCCGACGGCTACACCGAGACCATCATGGGCCGCCGCCGCTACCTCCCCGACCTGACCAGCGACAACCGCCAGCGCCGTGAGATGGCCGAGCGCATGGCGCTCAACGCTCCCATCCAGGGCTCGGCGGCCGACATCATCAAGGTCGCCATGCTCCACGTCCGGCAGGCGCTCGGCGAGGAGGGGCTGGCCTCCCGGATGTTGCTGCAGGTCCACGACGAGCTGGTGTTCGAGGTGGCGCCCGGCGAGCTTGAGCCGCTCACGCAGCTCGTGTGCGACCAGATGAACGCCGCCTACCACCTGCGCGTGCCGCTGGAGGTTTCCGTGGGCGTCGGGCGCACCTGGGAGGACGCCGGCCACTGACCCGGCCAACGACCTGGCGGGCCGTCCGCCGTGGGAGATCTGCACTAACCTGATCGTGTTTCTCACCCGAGCGGCCCGGGAGTTCTGTGCGGTTACCAGCGTCTCTCACGCGGATCATCGGCGTTGCGAACGTGGTGGTGATAACAGTCGCGATCATCGGGCTCAGCCTGTTACCTGACGAGCCGCGGCCGCACGCACGGCCGGACGACGCCGCCGAGGTGGGCGCCGGCCCTCGGCAGTCCTCCCCGTCGGCCGGCTCGCCGCCCAGCCCGTCACCGGTGGGTCAGCCGCCCGGCGTCGTGTCCACGCCCGAGTTCGCCCGCCAGGTGCGCGCCAACGAGGCCGGCCTGGTGCCGGTGCTGATGTACCACCGCATCACCGCGAGACGGCGGGCCTCCATCGACAGGACCCCCACCCAGCTCAGGAAGGAGCTGGAGCGGCTGGCGAAGGAGGGTTACGTGCCGATCACGGCCGGCGAGTTCGTCGCCGGCGACATCAGGGTGCCGGCGGGGAGGTTCCCCGTCGTGCTCACGTTCGACGACGGGCACCCCAGCCACTTCGCCCTCGACGCCGCCGGCAACCCCGCGCCCGGCACGGCCGTGGCCGTGATGCAGGAGGTCGCGAGGAAACACCCGTCCTTCCGGCCGGTGGCCACGTTCTGGATCAACAAGGAGCCGTTCGGGCTACGCGACAGGCCGTCGCAGACGGTGGCCGTGCGCTGGCTGGTCGACCACGGCCATGAGGTCGCCAACCACACCTGGAGCCACCCCGACCTCCGGGCGATCAAGCGACGGAAGGTACGCGAGCAGATCGTCCGGCTCGAACGCCTGCTGAAGGAGCTGGGCGTGCCGGCCTCCAGGACCATGGCGCTGCCGTACGGCTCGCTGCCCCGCGGGAAGAAGCCCGCGCGGGCCGGCGCGTGGGACGGCACACGTTACGATTTCGCGGGCGTGTTCCTCGCCGGAGCCGAGCCGTCGGTTTCGCCCTACGCGAAAAAGTTCGACCGGGGTGCGATCCAGCGCATCCAGAGCAACGCCAAGAAGGGCGAGTGCCGCAAGTGGTGCTCCGACCACTGGCTCGACTGGCTGCGCAAGCACCCTGGTGAGCGCTACGTTTCCGACGGAGATCCCGAAAGGATCTCCATCCCGAAGAAACTACGCGGTAATATCGACGCCAAGCGAGGGCGCCAGGTCATCGCGTACTGACCCCTCCCTGGATTGACCCCGTGGCCAACGTCTCATATGCTGATCGCTGCGCTGTGGGCTCGCGCGCGCCTCAGACGGAGCGGGCTCGCGCTCGGTCACGTCGATGTCGTCATTCCTCGGCTTGATGCGGAAGAGGGCCTGCCGCGCATCCGCCACATCGACATCCTGTCCGCGTTCGGAGCAATTCCACACATGACGTCCAGCACTGAGGCCACCTCGAGCACCCCGCAGGTAGCGGTCAACGACATCGGGTCCGAGGAAGCCTTCCTCGCAGCGATCGACGAGACCATCAAGTACTTCAACGACGGCGACATTGTCGAGGGCACCGTCGTCAAGGTCGATCGAGACGAGGTCCTTCTCGATATCGGCTACAAGACCGAGGGTGTCATCCCCTCGCGCGAGCTTTCGATCAAGCACGATGTCGACCCTGCTGACGTCGTGGAGGTCGGCGAACACGTCGAGGCCCTGGTTCTCCAGAAGGAGGACAAAGAGGGCCGTCTGATCCTGTCCAAGAAGCGCGCCCAGTACGAGCGCGCCTGGGGCACGATCGAGAAGATCAAGGACGAGGACGGCATCGTCACCGGCACCGTCATCGAGGTCGTCAAGGGTGGTCTCATCCTCGACATCGGCCTCCGTGGCTTCCTCCCGGCGTCCCTGGTCGAGATGCGGCGTGTCCGCGATCTGCAGCCGTACGTCGGCCGCGAGCTCGAAGCCAAGATCATCGAGCTCGACAAGAACCGCAACAACGTGGTCCTGTCGCGCCGTGCCTGGCTGGAGCAGACGCAGTCCGAGGTTCGCCAGACGTTCCTCAACACCCTCCAGAAGGGCCAGGTCCGCAAGGGCGTCGTCTCCTCGATCGTCAACTTCGGCGCCTTCGTCGACCTCGGCGGCGTCGACGGTCTGGTCCACGTGTCCGAGCTGTCCTGGAAGCACATCGACCACCCGTCCGAGGTCGTCGAGGTGGGCCAGGAGGTCACGGTCGAGGTCCTTGACGTCGACATGGAGCGCGAGCGCGTCTCACTGTCGCTCAAGGCCACGCAGGAAGACCCGTGGCAGCAGTTCGCCCGCACCCACCAGATCGGCCAGGTCGTTCCGGGCCGCGTCACCAAGCTGGTGCCGTTCGGCGCGTTCGTCCGGGTCGAGGAGGGCATCGAGGGCCTGGTCCACATCTCCGAGCTGGCCGAGCGCCACGTGGAGATCCCGGAGCAGGTCGTCCAGGTCGGCGACGAGATCTTCGTCAAGATCATCGACATCGACCTCGACCGCCGTCGCATCAGCCTGTCGCTGAAGCAGGCCAACGAGGGTGTCGGCACCGAGGTCGAGTTCGACCCGACCCTCTACGGCATGGCGGCCACCTACGACGACCAGGGCAACTACATCTACCCCGAGGGCTTCGACCCGGAGACGGGTGAGTGGCTCGAGGGCTTCGACAAGCAGCGTGAGGAGTGGGAGCGGCAGTACGCCGAGGCCCAGCAGCGCTTCGAGGCCCACAGGAAGCAGATCGAGGAGGCCCGCAAGGCCGAGGCGGAGGCCGGCGAGGCCGCTCCCTCGTCCTACAGCGGCGACTCGCCCGCCCAGTCGGGCGGCGGCGGCTCGTCGTCGGCTCCCGCCAGTGGTGCGCTCGCCTCCGACGAGGCGCTCGCGGCCCTGCGCGAGAAGCTCGCCGGCGGCCAGAGCTGACGTCCGCCTAAGGCTACGGCTCGATCCCTGGCCTGCTGAAAAGCCCCGCACGCAGACGCTTGCGGGGCTTTTCGCGCGCAGGAGCCACCACGGGGACCCCTGCCGGTACGCAGGCCCGTGCGGTGAGCCGGCGGTCAACGCGGAGGCACTCCTGCCGCATCCGTATCCGGGGTCGCCCGGCACGAACCTCATCGAGCCCTTTCACCTCGGCCTTCCGCAGAGCGACCTCGACGACCTGTGGGGGCCGCAGGCGCTCGCGTACGGCTGCACCGACTCGCCGGTGGCGCAGCCGGCCTACCTCGCGGAGAGGTACAGGCAGTTCGACGGGTGGGGGCCGGGGGCCGAACCGGTCGCCGCGACCTGGTGCCCACCGACGACGGCCTCTACCGGCTGACCGAACCGGCGGGTCGTCGTCGTGGCCTCACTACGCGAGGGTGCCGGCCAGCGCGTTGTGGCGGCCGGGGTGACCCACGGCGCGCCGGCGGCGAAGCGGCGCATCGCCGAGCGCGGCAACGACATCGTCTCCTGGGAGAGGCGGACAGCCTCAGCCAGATGGTGGCCATGGCGGCGCCGGGCTCGCCTGGTGACGGGCATACGCGCCGCTTTCCGGACGATCCGCGACGTCGGCCGGGAAAACCTCTGACGGCCTTCGGCGAAGCCGTCCACCTGCCCGCGGAGCGCTGACAGACTGCTGACCTGCGCTGTCGGCACAATTCTGCAGGAGCGGCACGGTGGGCAAGGGTCAGCGAAGGTTGCGGATGACGGTCGTGCCGGCGGTCGCGCTGGCGGTCGTGCCAGGAGCCGTGCCGGCAGTCGCCGGCACGGACGGCACACAGGGCGGCGCCCCGGCCGCGGCGGGCGTGGGCGTCGCGCCGGTGATGACGGGTGCGGGCGTCGCGGCGGGTGCGGGCGTTGTGCCGGTGGTGACCGGTGCCGGCGTCGTGGCGGGTGCGGGCGGCGGCGGTGCGGCCCGGCAGGAGAAGGGAAGGCGGCGCGAACTGGCCTGGTGGGGCTGCGGGGACGGGTTGCAGTGCGCCAAGCTGTCCGTGCCCGCCGACTGGGCCAGGCCGCGCGGAGCCCGTACCGAGATCGACGTCGCCAGGATGCCCGCGCGGGACCCGCGGCGCCGCCTCGGCCACCTCGTGGTGAACACCGGCGCGACGTCCTCCGTGCAGGACGTGCGAGCCAGGCCCGACACGGTGAGCGAGCTCACGCGGTGGTTCGACGTCGTGATCATGGACTCGCGCGGGTCCGGCGACCGGGACAGCGCGGCGGCCGTACGATGCGCCGTGCCGCCCCCCGACGTGCTGCGGCTGCAACTGGCCCGGCGCCCGGCCGACTGGCGCGCCTACGCCCGCGACAACGCCGCCTACGGCAGGAGCTGCCGCGCCGCCGCGGGCGCCGTCCGGCTCACGCCGTGGCAGGTCGCCCACGACCTCGACGCCCTGCGCGCCGCTCTCGGCGAGGAGCGGCTGCGGTACTTCGGCAACTTCTACGGGGCGGTCCACGGGCAGGCGTACGCGGAGTCGTTCCCGGCCCGCGTGGGGCGGATGTACCTGGAGGGCGTGCCCGATCTCACCGAACCGGTGCCGGAGCGGCGGGTGATCGCCAGGGCCCGCGCGGTGGAGCGCCAGCTCCACACCTTCCGCGACTGGTGCCGTACCCGCCTGGGCTGCCCGCTGGGCCGGGACGACGCCGTGGCGGTCTTCGACGACCTGGCCCGGCGGGTGCCCTTGCCTGCCGGGCAGCGCAGCCCGGTGAACGCCCGCCGGCTTGCCGCGGCCGTGTACGCCGGCCTCACCCTGGAACGCTGGCCCGAGCTCGCCGCAGCCCTGTCGGCGGCCTCGTCCGGCGACGCCGGCCCTCTGGCGTCCCTGGCATCCCCTGCGCCGGCGGACGACGGGCATGGGCAGCCGTCGGCAGGCGTCATCCAGGGCGAGGCGGGATCGGTGTCACGGATGATGATGTGTCAGGACGCGCCCTCATACCGGCACTACCTCGCCATGGAGGAGCGGTTGCGCGCGATCGCGCCCCGGGTGGGGTGGCTGAGCGGGAGGCACGAGGCCGGCCGGTGCCTGGGCCTGACGGGGGCGGGGCCGAGCCGGGAACCCAGGCACTCCAGGCCGTACGCGGGCAAGCCCGTGCTGGTGGGGATCGGGCGGCTGGACGTCGAGACGCCCGCGTCCGCAGCGGCCCGGGCGGCCGGGCGCATCCCCGGCTCGGTCGTGTTGCGGCACGGCGACGGGCACGACGCCTACCTGCTGCAGGGCGTGGGCAAACTCCGCGCAACCTGCCTGCGCACCCGCGTGCACGACTACCTGGTCAAGGGCGATCTGCCCGCCCGCGGCGCCTCGTGCGGGGAAGCGCTGGTGGAAGGCATGAGCCCGCGGGGCGCGGCCGGGGGGTAAGGTGCTGCGCGTGCTGATCGAACGGGCGGTGGCCGCGGACGCGGGCGAGATCCTCACCGTGCAGCGGGCGGCCTACGTGAGCGAGGCCCAGCTCTACGGCGACCCGTACATCATGCCGCTCGTCGAGTCGCTGGAGCAGATGCGCAAGGCCATCGAGGGCGCCGTCGTGCTGAAGGCCCTCGACGCGGGCAGGATCGTCGGCGCGGTGCGCGGGCAGCTGTCAGGCACGACGTGCGTGGTCGGCCGGCTCGTGGTCGCGCCGGACCGCCAGGGGCAGGGGCTGGGCACGGCTCTGCTGCGCGCCCTGCACGAGGCTGTGCCGCAGGCGTCCGCGTTCGACCTGTTCACGGGCCATCTGTCGGAGGGCAACGTACGGCTCTACCGCCGCCTCGGCTACCGGGAGACGCACCGCGAGCGGATGGACGATCACCTGACCCTGGTGCACCTGCGCAGGCCCGCGGATCCCTCGCCCCCGCCGTGACCACCGGCTCCGTGCCCGCGCAGCGGCCGATAGGCTCGGGTGCGTGTTGACGACAGGGCTCACCGGCGGGATCGGTTCGGGCAAGAGCGAGGTCTCCAGGCGGCTCGCCGTCAGGGGCGCCATGGTGATCGACGCCGACAAGATCGCGCGTGAGGTGGTCGAGCCGGGCACCCCGGGCCTGGCCAAGGTGGTGGCCACGTTCGGCGACGAGGTGCTCCACCCGGACGGCTCGCTCGACAGGCAGCGGCTCGGGTCCGTCGTGTTCGACGACGCCGAGCGGCTGGCCGAGCTCAACGCGATCGTCCATCCGCTGGTGGGGGAGCGGGTGGAGGAGCTGCGCAGGCAGGCGCCCGACGAGGCGATCGTGGTCTACGACGTGCCCCTGCTGGTGGAGAACAACCTGGCTTCGATGTACGACGTCGTCATCGTCGTCGACGCGGCCGACGAGGTGCGGGTCAGGCGGCTCGCCGAGCACCGGGGCATGCCCGAGGCCGACGCCAGAGCCCGCATCGCCGCCCAGGCGAGCCGGGAGGAGCGGCTGGCGGCGGCTGACATCGTCGTGCCGAACGAAGGCTCCCTGGACGAGCTGGACGCCCGCGTGGCGGAGGTCTGGGACGAGCTGACGAGACGCGCCGCACTCGACTGAGCACGGGCGGGCCGCCCCGCGGGAGCCGCGCCCGGGCGAGGGTCGTTCCAGGGCGTTGACGGGCTGACCACGATCCATGACCATCGGAAAGATCCCTCGACAGGTTTCGTGGAAGGACCCCGATGCCGCGCTTGTCCGCCGTCTTAGCCGCAACCCTCATCGTCCTCATGGGCATCTTCCCCGGCACCGCCGCCGGGAGCGCGGCGACGCAGTCGTTCCGCAACCCCGTCAACCCAAGCGCCGACCCCAGCCTGATGTACCACGACGGCGACTACTACGTGGCCACCACGCGCGGCGACCGGATCGGCATCTGGAAGTCGCCCAGCCTGGCCACCCTGCTGTCGGCGCCCGAGCAGGTGGTGTGGCGCGACAGCGACCCCAGCCGCAACACCCAGATGTGGGCGCCCGCCTTCCGCCATGTCGGGTCCCGCTGGTACGTCTACTACACCGCCTCCGACGGGGTCGACGCCAACCACCGCATGTACGTGCTGGAGTCCGCAGGCGACGACCCGATGGGCCCGTACACCTTCAAGGCCAAGATCGCCGACTTCGGCGAGTACGCGATCGACGGCGAGCCGATCACCCACAACGGGCAGCAGTACTTCGTCTGGGCCGGTCCGGGCCGCGGCATGGGCGGCCCGGCGCAGCTCTACATCGCCCGCATGAGCAACCCGTGGACGGTCACGGGTGGCAGGGTCGCCATCCCTGCCGACGGCGGCTGCACCGAGGTGCGGGAGGGGCCGACCCCGCTCTACCGCAACGGCAGGACGTTCCTGACCTACTCCACCTGCGACACGGGCAAGCCCGACTACCAGCTGTGGATGAAGAGCGTCGCGGACGGCGCCGACCCGATGGTGGCCGCCAACTGGCGTCAGCATCCGGGGCCGGTGTTCTCGCGCAACGACGCCACCGGCGTGTGGGGGCCGGGTCACCATTCGTTCTTCCGATCGCCCGACGGCACCGAGGACTGGATCGCCTACCACGGCAAGAACACCAGCACCTACACCTACGACTTCCGCACCACCCGCGTCCAGAAGTTCACCTGGAAAGCCGACGGCACGCCGGACTTCGGCCGCCCGCTGGCCGCCGGCGCCACGCAGGACCTTCCTTCCGGTGATCCCGGCGCGGCCACCTCGGTGATCAACGACACCGACCCGGAGGTGTCCTACTCCGGCGCGTGGCAGTCGGGCTCCGGCTGCGGCAACCAGTGCTTCTGGAGCAACGACCACTGGAGCGGCGAGGCCGGCGCGAGCGCCACCGTCACGTTCACCGGCACCCGTGCGGCCCTGCTGAGCGTGCGCGACCGCGGCAACGGCATCGCGGCGATCTCCATCGACGGCGGCCCCGAGCAGCGCGTCGACTACTACAGCGCCATCCGGGTCGGCGAGCAGCTCAACTACCTGAGCCCGGTCCTGCCGCCCGGCCGGCACACGCTGCGGGTCCGTGTCACCGGCGAGAAGAACCCCGCCTCGGGGAGCACCGTGATCAGCATGGACCGGATCGAGGTGTACTGAGCCTCACGGCCGCAGCACGTGGGCGGTCCGCTCGTACAGCCGGCGCGCGTCACCCGGATCGAGGGTCGGCAACGACGGGTCGATCGGGGTGCGCCGGTCGTAGGCGAGCAGGCCGCGGCCCGGCGCGTCGTCCATGAGCTCGATGATCGGCTGGATGCTCTTCTCGATCGGCTGGGCGAAGAACCTGGCCAGCACCTTGACCACGGCCTTGGCCGGCCCGCCGAGACTGTCGGCGCCGCTGTCGGTGAAGCCCGGGTGGTGCAGGAGGAAACGCGTACGCCCGTCCGGATGGCCGGCGGAGTAGGCGACGCCGAGGAGGTCGGTGGCGCGGCCCGCCTGGAGCACGGCCTTGATGTGGCCGAAGCCGTTCCTGAGCGACAGGTCGTCCCAGTGGATGCGGCCCTTGGTGGCGCCGACGCCGCACACGCTGACGATCATCGGGTTCTCGCCCTTCTCCAGCAGCCCGGTCAGGCCGTAGCCGAGCACCATGCGGCTGACGTAGTAGAGCGCGAAGGTGGCCTCGAAGCCGTCGGGGGTCTCGACCCGCCGGGGAAAGTGCCGCATCGCGGTGAGGACGAGCCCGTCCAGTGACTCGTGCCGCGCCGTGATCTCCTTGATCACTCGTACGTTCTCCGCGACCGAGGTCAGGTCGGCCTGGACGAACGCGGTCCGGTCGCCGGCGCCGGCGCGGGCCGCCTGGTCGAGGAACCGCCGCCCCTTCGCGGGGTCGCTGCCGATGATCGTCACCTGGTCGCCGCGGCGCAGGAAGTGGCGGGCCAACCCTCTTCCCATACCGGCTGTGCCACCCGACACAACATATGTCCGCATATTTCTCCCTCAAGTCATCGAACGCTGACTTGAGGGAACGTAACACACCATGGCCGTACAATGTCAACGGTCGATGACTACGAGGGGAGTCCCGCGTGCGGAAGAGAGACCGGGAGGCCACCAAAGCGCGCCTGCTGGAGGCCGCCAGGCTGCGCTTCGCCCGCGAGGGCTACGACGCCACGAGCGTGCGCGACATCGCCGGGGACGCCGGCGTCGACGCCGGCCTGATCTTCCGCTACTTCGGAAACAAGAAGCGGCTCTTCGACGAGGCCACCGCCGACATTCCCGCCGACCTGCTCGACGGTCCGGAGGAGGAGCTGGTCGCCCGCATGGTGCGTTCGGTGATCTTCGCCGACTGGACCCGCTACGGTGGCGAGCACCCGCTGGTCGCCATGCTGCGGTCCTCGGCCCACGAGGACACCAGGCAGCGCATCCGGGAGGAGGTCTGCACCACCTACGTCAGCGCGCTGGAGAACCTGGCCGAGGGCGACGACGCCGAGCTGCGGGCGGAACTGCTCAGCGCCTGGCTGGTCGGCATCGGCATCCTGCGCTCGGTCGTGGCCACCCCTGCGCTGGCCAAGGCCGACCTCGACGACCTCGCCCCGCACGTGGCGGCCGTGGCCGCGGGCCTGCTGGGCCGTCCCATGTCGGGCACCACCGACGCGTGACGGGTCAGGCGGCTGCCAGCATGTAGGCGCCTGCGACCGCGTCCAGCGCCCAGCGCATCCGCCTCACGTAGGTCTCGGGATGGTCGCCGGCCTCCTGCGCCACGTACGCCGCGCACCGGGCAAGGTCGCCGCCGCACGCGCACAGCCGCTCGTCCACGGCCTCGCGGATCTGGACGGGGGACAGCCGGTCCGACGGCTGCAGGGAGGTCGCGAAGAGCACCTGGGCCAGCTCGGTCGTGGTGAACATGTCGGGCTCCTCTCACACGTGCCGTTCGCCGGCACCCTCTAAATAGACATCGAACGGCGGCGGAACTCATCGACATACGACACACAACGGGTGTGGATTTTTCCTCGGACACCCGGCCGTGGCGGGCGGAAAATGCGTCGAGCCCGGACAGCGGCCGCACGTGGGATCGGGCGGCATGATCATGGATCCGGACGTCCGCGCCTACCACGAGCGCGGCGGAGAGCTGACCCGGCTGCGCGAGGGGCGCGGCCGGCTGGAGCTCCACCGCACGCGCGACGTGCTGCGCCGCACCCTGCCCCCGGCGCCCGCGCGCGTGCTCGGCGTGGGGGCGGGCGCCGGCGTGCACGCCGAATGGCTGGCGGCCGACGGGTACGCCGTCGAGGTGATCGACCCGGTGCCTCTGCACGTCAAGGAGGCGGCGGCGCTGCCGGGGGTGAGCGCGCGGCTCGGCGACGCCCGCGACCTGCCGGTCCCCGGCGGCCAGGCCGACGCGGTGCTGCTGCTGTGGCCGCTCTACCACCTGGCGGAACGCGCCGACCGTGTCAGGGCGCTGGCCGAGGCACGGCGTGCCACCCGGCCGGGCGGCACGGTCGCCGCCGCCTTCATCAGCAGGTACGCGGCCCTGCACGACAGCGTCTACCACGGGACGTTCACGCAGGAGTCCGCGCGGGCCGCCGACTACCGCTCCGTCGACACCGGGACGATCATCTCACCCGTCGAGACGGGATTCCGCGGCTACCTGCACACCCCGGAGGAGATCCCCGGCGAGTTCGCCGACGCCGGGCTGCCCGAGCCGCGCCGCTACGGCCTGGAAGGCGTGTTCTGGCTCTACGGTGACGTGAACGCCTGGCTGGACGACGACGGGCGGCGTGAGCTGCTGCTCGACGCCGCCCGCAGGGTCGAGTGCGAGCCGTCGCTGCTCGGGGCCAGCGGTCACCTGCTGGCCGTGACGCGGGTCTAGAACCACCCGCGGTGGCGGGCCATCTTCTCCAGCCCGCGCTCCAGGGCCTGCTCCGCCGCGCCGGGCGAGTCGTCGTACCGGACGGTGAACCGGTTGTAGGCGTCATGGCCGGAGGTCAGGAAGCCGCCGCGCTTGTCGGCCTCCAGGATGACGTCCATCCGGCCGGGCCCGGCGATGAACGTCATTTCCAGCTCGTTGAAGTAACGCCGCCACTTGCCGCCGGCGTAGTACTCGATCTCCTGGAAGAACGGCATCGTCGAGCCGTACAGCGTGCCGCGCTCCAGGTCGGCCTTCTTGAACCGGAAACCCATCCGGTCGAGCGCGGCGATCAGGTGCTCCTGGGCGGGCAGCGGGCTGACGAACAGCGGGTCGAGGTCGCCCTTGTCGAGCGCGCCCGCCAGCGCCAGCTCCGTCTGCACGCCGAGCCTCATCCCGCGCAGCGGCTGCCCCGCGATGGCGCTGATCGGCGTCTCCCACGGGATGGTCACCTCGAACGGGTGCTGGTGCTGCGCGCCCGCTTCGAGCTGGAACGGGCCCGACACCTGCTGGCGCAGGAAGCTGTAGGTCGACTTGTACTCACTGTCGCCCGACTCGACCTCCACGACGGCCGTCAGGTCGATGTGGATGCCCTCGACCTTGTAGGCCGCCTTGCCGCCGCGGAAGTGCACGACTCCGCGCAGCAGCTCGCCGGGGCGTACTCCCGTGTTGGTCAGCACCGTGTCAACCTCGACGCCCGCGCCGAACGCGGCCATCAACTTGCGGAACACCATGGGGGTTCTCCTATGAGGAAGATGTGTGGCCGTTCACGTGGCCGGAACCCGTGCCCGAGATGCGGGGGAGCAACTGGGCCAGGAGGAGGGTGGAGAGCGCGGAGTCCGACTGCCCCTGCTGGGTGCGTACGACCAGCGGCTGGGGCGCGTTCTCCGCCAGTTTCGCGCCCACGTCGAGGCGCTTGCGAGCCAGCTCGTACTGCAGCACCGCCCGGTTGTCCCGGTACGACTCGGCCAGCCGGCGCAGCGCCTTGGCCTCGTTCTCGGCGGCGGTGAGCTCGGCCCTGCCGCGCGCCTCGATCTCCCACGTCACCCGCTGCGCCTCGGTCTCCTGCTCCTCCAGCATGCGTGCCACGTCCTTGCGCGCGGTGTTGTGGGCGGCCTTGACCTCGACCACGCGGGCGTCACGGGTCTTCTTGGAACGCTCGATCTCCATGAGCAGCGTGTCGATGCGGCGCTTGCGGGTCAGCTCCCACTCGCGCTCGTACGCCGACATCTCCTTGGCCACCTTCTCCCGGGTGGACAGGTGCTGCTGGTACTGGTCGGGCAGTTGGACGTCGGGGATGTTGGCGCCTGTGATGCGCACGCCGTACCTGCCGAGCTGGCGGTTGAGCGCGTCCTGCATGTCGCCGACGTCGGAGCCGCGCAGGTCGTACGCGCGCTCGGTGTGGACCCTGCGGCTGCGCTGCCTGATCGCGTCCTGCACCGCGCTGGAGAGCACCAGGTCGAAGTTGCCCGCGCCGATCGTCCGGACGAACGCGACCGGGTCCACGATGCGGAACTTCAGGAAGAACTCGATCGACTTCAGCGGCACGTTCTCGGCCGTGGGGCAGGCCACGATCGGCGCCGAGTAGGGGATCTCGGTCGAGGTGTCGACGACCGCGTCCACCCGGTCCCACGGCAGCCAGAGGTAGTGGCGGCCGGGGGGCAGCGTGCTGGTGATGGCGCCCCAGCGGCTGCGTACGCCGGTGGTGCCCTCCTCGATCTCGATGATCGCCTTGCGCCACATCGTGAGCAGCGCCAGGCCCAGGAAGACCAGCGCCGCGAGCGCGGCGATGATCGTGAGGTCGGTCAGCGCGGCCATGCCGGCGCAGTAGAGCGCCAGGAACACCAGCGCCATCCAGGCGAAGCCGCGGCGGTCCTTGGGGATCACGACGGGGACGAGCTGGCCCTGCTCGCCGCCGCGCAGCAGCTGGCGGATCTCGCCCCAGGAGGCGAGTGACTCCTTGATCTTCGAGAATTCCCTGCTCATCGGTCGCTCACCCGCTCCTCATCGACACGTCGGTTCGGCTCTCTCCTCACAGGAGCTCACTTCCCTGGGCCCGGCCGCCGCCCGGAAGGAGGCGTTCGACGGTGCGTTCGAGCTCCGGGTCGGGCTTCGGCGGCTCCACGGACTCGCCCACGTCGGCGGCGGCCTTCTTGAGCAGGGCGACGATCTCGTCCTCCCGGCCCGCGACGCGCGCGCCGATCTCGTCGAGCCTGGAGCGGATGGCGGCCATGTCCTCGGGGGAGAACAGCACCGCGCCCTTCCCGCCCACGAGCTGCTGCGCCAGGGCCAGGAAGTCGATGTCGGTGTGCTCGCCCACCTGCACCACCTGCGGCAGCCGGGCCGAGACGGACTCCAGCTTGGTCAGCAGGTCCTGCTGGAAGCGGTAGTCGAGAATCTCGGGCGCCTCCGCGGCCGACAGCGCCCTGATGTCCAGCGCCTGCGCCTCCAAAAGCGCGGCGTTGGCGTTGGCCGTGGACTCGGCCTCGACCAGCCGCTGCCTGGCCTGCGCCGTGGCCTGGTGGGTGGCGCGTTCGAGCGCCGTGTCCATGCGGGCCTGGTAGCCGGCGATCTCGGCCTGGATGGCGCTCAGCGTCTCCTGCAGCGTCGCCAGCTCCTTGACCAGGTCACCTTCGTTCTGCTCCTTGCGCAGGTTGAGCTCGTACTCGTAGGTGTAGGCCTCCTTGGCGACGCGGACCATCTCCGGGGCTGCCAGGTCCATGCGGTATTCCTGGCTGGAGGGCTCGGCGTGCGTGATGTTCACGTCGGTGAGGCGTACGGCGGGCAGGAACTGCTGGTTGAGACTCTCCAGCATGCCCACGGTGCTCTCGCCCACCAGGTCGTAGATCTCCTCGGCCCGCTGGGCGTAGATGAGGGAGCGGGTGACCTCGCTGATGGCGTTCTGCAGCTTGGACTGGAAGCCGCTGACCGAGCCCAGCACGAAGATGAACTCGGCCGGGTTCTCGATCCTGAACTGCAGGAACAGGTCGACGCTCGCCTTGACGCCCTGCTGGGTCGGCGCTTCGCTGATCGGCGCGTTGAACGGGTATTCGCGCGTGGTGTTGACGATGTAGCTGACCCGCTTCCACGGGTTGAACAGCGTCACCCGGCCGGGGTCCGCGATGTGCACCAGCTTGCCGAACTTGGTGATCAGCGCCTTGCAGCCCTCCGGCACCATCACCACGCTGCGCCGCCACCACAGGAAAACCGCGGCCAGGACCAGTACGAACCAGTAGTGCGGTCCGAAGATCAGGTCGGTGTTCGGGATGACGTTGCCCAGCGCGCCGATCAGGCCCAGCACCACGAGGATGCCTAGGGGCACGATCACCTTCGCGGTGCTGCCCTTGGGGATCACCACGGGCGAGATGACGTGCATGCCGTTGTCGGCGAAGCTGCGGTTGACGATCTCGCCGGCCTCGTTCAGCGACGCCGTCCTGGCCTCGATGAGCGTGCCGATCGACGCGCCGCCGTCACGGGCGGCCGCGAAGTCGTGCGGGTTCAGCGCGAAACTCTGTGCCTGGCCTTCTTGGAGCCGGCCCTGAGGCCCCACCTGGCCGGCGAACTGCTCCGCGGCCTGACCCACTGCCTGGCGTACGTCACCCCCTTGCGCCACCGCTTGGGCTATGCCCTGACCTGCTTGGCGTAGTGCCTCTCTGGGACGTGACATTGAACCTTCCTTTTCCGCTACAGGCGATTTCGACCGTATCGGGTATGACTTGCTGATCGCTTGCAGTGCGGCATCACATATGTATTGCTGTTCGTAGCAGGTGTGCTGCTCATGTACGGCACGTACTACTACGCCGGTGCCGCAGGCAAGGGAGTCGATGAGCGAGACCGTCCACAACCGCATCGCGTTGCTGCGTGCGGAGCGGGACGTGACCCGCAGGCAGCTCGCCGACGCCCTGGGCGTCCACTACCAGACCGTCGGATATCTCGAACGCGGCGAGTACAGCCCCAGCCTCCACCTCGCGCTGCGCATCGCCGCGTATTTCGAGGTGCCCGTCGAAGTGGTCTTCTCCACCAGCCCGTTCCCGAGGATCGGCGAGCGGTCCGCATGACGCTTTCTGTCAGTCCGGCCGCCTACAGTGGGCACTATGCGACCGGTCACAGATTTGCAGCGGAAGGTGGCGCCCTTCGAGGTCGTCACCGAGATGACTCCCTCCGGCGACCAGCCGACGGCCATCGCCGAGCTGGAGCACCGCGTCAAGGCCGGAGAGAAGGACAGCGTGCTGCTGGGCGCCACCGGCACCGGCAAGACGGCCACGATCGCCTGGCTGATCGAGCGCCTGCAGCGGCCCGCTCTCGTGATGCAGCCCAACAAGACCCTGGCCGCGCAGTTCGCCAACGAGCTGCGTGAGATGCTGCCCAACAACGCGGTCGAATACTTCGTCTCCTACTACGACTACTACCAGCCTGAGGCCTACGTCCCGCAGAGCGACACCTACATCGAGAAGGACTCCTCGATCAACGACGAGGTCGAGCGCCTGCGCCACTCGGCGACCAACTCGCTGCTCACCCGGCGCGACACCATCGTGGTCGCCTCCGTGTCGTGCATCTACGGCCTGGGCACGCCGCAGGAATACGTCGACCGCATGGCCAGGCTCCGCGTCGGGATGGACGTCGACCGCGACCAACTGCTGCGCCGCCTGGTCGACATGCAGTACACCCGCAACGACCTCGCCTTCACGCGGGGCACGTTCCGGGTGCGCGGCGACACGATCGAGATCATCCCGAAATACGAAGAGCTGGCCGTGCGCATCGAGATGTTCGGCGACGAGATCGAGAAGCTCTGCACCATGCACCCGCTGACCGGCGAGGTCATCACCGAGGACGAAGAGCTCTACATCTTCCCGGCCTCCCACTACGTCGCGGGTGAGCAGCGCATGGCGGCCGCCGTGGCGGGCATCGAGGCGGAGCTGGCCGAACGCCTGTCGGAGCTGGAGCGGCAGGGCAAGCTGCTGGAGGCGCAGCGGCTGCGCATGCGCACGACGTACGACATCGAGATGATGCGCCAGATCGGCACCTGCTCCGGCATCGAGAACTACTCGCGCCACATGGACGGCCGCGAGGCCGGCAGCGCTCCCAACACGCTGCTCGACTACTTCCCCGAGGATTTCGTCCTGGTGCTTGACGAGTCCCACCAGACCGTGCCGCAGATCGGCGCCATGTACGAAGGCGACGCCTCGCGCAAGCGCACGCTGGTCGAGCACGGGTTCCGGCTGCCGTCGGCGCTCGACAACCGGCCGCTGAAGTGGGAGGAGTTCCTGGAGCGCATCGGGCAGACGGTCTACCTGTCGGCCACTCCCGGGCCCTACGAGCTGGGCCGGGTCAAGGGCGAGGTCGTCGAGCAGGTCATCCGCCCGACCGGCCTGGTCGACCCCGAGATCGTCGTCAAGCCCACCAAGGGCCAGATCGACGACCTGGTCCACGAGATCCGCGAGCGGGCCGAGCGCGACGAACGCGTCCTGGTCACCACGCTGACCAAGAAGATGTCGGAAGACCTGACCGACTACCTCCTGGAGCTCGGCATCCGGGTCCGCTACCTCCACAGCGAGGTCGACACGCTGCGCCGCATCGAGCTGCTGCGCGAGCTGCGCACCGGCGAGTTCGACGTGCTCGTCGGCATCAACCTCCTACGCGAGGGTCTCGACCTGCCCGAGGTCTCGCTGGTGTCGATCCTCGACGCCGACAAGGAGGGCTTCCTCCGCTCGGAGACGTCCTTGATCCAGACCATCGGCCGCGCCGCCCGTAACGTCTCCGGCCAGGTCCACATGTACGCGGACAAGGTCACCCCGTCGATGGAGCGGGCGATCGACGAGACCAACCGGCGCAGGGCCAAGCAGATCGCCTACAACGAAGCCAACGGCATCGACCCGCAGCCCCTGCGCAAGAAGATCGCCGACATCCTCGACTCGCTGCAGCGCGAGGATGCCGACACCGACCGGCTGCTCGGCGGGGGCCGTCAGCAGTCGCGCGGCAAGGCACCGGTGCCCGGCTTCGCCGCCCGGCAGGCCGGCCAGCACGCCAAGGCCATCGCCGGCGACATGCCGAGGGCCCAGATGGAGTCCCTGATCGACTCACTGACCGAGCAGATGCACCAGTCGGCGGCCGACCTGCAGTTCGAGGTGGCCGCCCGGTTGCGCGACGAGATCAAGGAGCTGAAGCGCGAACTGCGCGACATGCGCGAGGCCGGCGTCGAATAACCACCCGCGCCGAATAACCACCCACCCCCCGCGCCCGCCTCGGGGGAGGCACTGGGCGCAGGGGACCGCGTCACCGGGGCGGGCTGCGGCGTCGCACGGGTGGAGGCGGTCACATGCCGGCTTCCCGCCGCAGGAGGGTGGCGAGTCCGTCGGGGGAGGCGGCTGTGACGCCCTTGGCGGCGAACCAGGTGGCGACGTTGCGCGCGTCGCGGTCGAGGAACGACGGACCCGCCGGATGCGCGATCACGTCCACGATCTGCGGAAGGTCGATGATGACCAGCCTGCCGTCGTGCACCAGGAGGTTGTACGGCGACAGGTCCCCGTGGGCCAGCCCTTCCCGGGCCAGGGTGAGCATGGCCGTGACCAGTTGCTCCCACAGGTCGTCCAGATCATCGCTCACCTGGGCGAGCCGCGGCGCCGCGAAGCCGTCCCGCGTGCCGATGAACTCCTGGAGGATCTCCGTCCCGACGATCTGCACCGGGTACGGCACCGGCACCCCGAGCTCCCACAGCCGGCACAGCGCCGCGAACTCGGCCACCGCCCACTGACCGGCGATCACCTGCTTGCCGAAGGCCGTGCGGTTGGCCATGGCACGGTTCATCCGGCTCTCGCGGGTGCTGCGGCCCTCCAGATAGCCGGCGTCGCGGTGGAACAGGCGGTGGTCGGACGACCGGTAGCGCTTGGCGGCCAGCAGGCACTCCCGGTCGGTGCCGGGCACCCCGCGGGAGATGAGGTGGACATCGGCTTCCTTGCCGGTCTTGAGCACGCCGTACTCGGTGTCGACGGCGGCCAGCTCCGTGACCAGCCAGTCAGGGTAGGGCCGGGGGCCCTTCTCGGTGGGCGTGCTCTGGTCCCAGGTGGACCAGCGATCACCTTCGGGAGGGCCGTCGTCGGTCTCGGGCGTGCTCTCCAGCCAGGCGATGTCGTCGGCGTCGAGGGCGTGCTTGCCGCGGCGGCGGTGTTGCGAATGCTTCGGCACGGTGGGATTGCTCCAGAAGTGAGGCCCACCGGCTCGTCGGTCAGGTCAGCGATCGCCCGGTGGGAAGGTGTGAGGACGCGGAAAACGGCACGCGGACAATCGTCATCACGGTTTCACCCTCCCTCCGTGTCGCTGCGATCAACTCGCCCTCGACTATGCCGATGCGTCCCGCGCGCCGCAACCGAATAAACGCGGCTCGCGGTGCGGGCAGGGATGGCCCCTGGCCAGAACGGGGTGGATATCGCCGTGCGGCAGCGGTAGAACCACTCCGGGAGGGCCGTGGTCATCGGAATGCCTCCTCAGCGAAGCTCACGCGACGCATTCATTGTGTCACCAGGAGTGAGGGTCAGGGTTCGTTCCTGCGTTCCTCCACCGTGCGGCGGTAGAGGTCATCGATCTCGTCGAGCGGGTCGGGGTCGCGGCGGCGGGCCTCGATCTCCAGGTCGGTGCGGGAGGTCAGGTCGGCGATGCCCGACGCGGTGTGGTGGACCTGGTCGTTCAGCAGGCCCGTGCGGATGCGGGCGCACGTGGCCGTCAGCGTGGCCTGGTGCTGCCGGAGCCGGTCGAGCGTGACGTGGTCGACGTAGGAGGACACGCGCTGCTGCTGGGCGAACATCGCCAGCTGCTCGTCGTGCGTGTCGACGTGCTTGGTCAGGTCGGCCATGATGCGCGGCAGGTCGCCCAGCCCCCACCCCTGGCGCTGGGCCTGGTCGACGGCCTGGCGGGTGAGGGTCATCTCGCGGCGCAGGTCGAGCCGGAGACGCTCGATCTCCGCGGCCTCGCCCGAGCCCATCGCGTTGACGTGCGTGGTGATCCGCGTCGTGGCCTCCCTGGCCTTGACCGCGGCCTTCTTTCCCAGCTTGACGAGCACATAGATGCCGACGCCGCCCAGCAGAAGGAGGAACGCCAGGATCACCAGGGCGATGATAAGGATTTCGCTGATCTCCGCCACCTCCTGTTGGGGTTGATGATGTGAAGGATAGTGCGGCCGGGCGGGTTCGGGGCGCCTGGCCATGACCGCTCTTGATCGATCACTTTGGCCTGTGTTTCAGTTCACCATCGGCATCGGTCGCCGGGCAGCGCGTCACGCCCGCAGGCGACGCGACCAGAGGCGTTTGTGCGGCAGAAGGGAACAGGGCGGTGCTTGAGGACAAGGTTGTGATCGTCACCGGCGGTGCGAGGGGGATGGGAGCCGCGACGGCACGGCGGTGTGTCGCGGCGGGGGCACGGGTGGTGCTCACGGATGTGCTCGTTGACGAGGGTACGGCCACGGCCAAGGAGGTGGACGCCCGGTTCATCGCCCACGACGTGCGGGACGAGGACCAGTGGGCCGCGGTGGTGGCCAAGACGCTGGACGAACACGGGCGGATCGACGGGCTGGTGAACAACGCGGGCATCGCCACCATGCTGATGATCGAGCAGCAGCCGGCCGAGGAGTTCGAGAACGTGCTGCGGGTCAACCTGCTCGGCGTGTTCCTGGGCCTCAAGGCGGTCGTGGGGCCCATGCGGGAGTCGGGCGGCGGCGCGATCGTGAACCTGTCGTCGGTCGCGGGGCTCAGCGCCCTGCCCGGCACGGGCGGCTACGGCGCCTCGAAGTGGGGGGTGCGCGGGCTTACCAAGATCGCGGCGTTGGAGTTCGGGCGGCACCGCATCCGGGTCAACTCCGTTCATCCCGGGATGATCGTCACACAGATGACCGAGCCGATCGGCGCGGTCTCCGGCGAGGGCACCTTCCCTCTCGCGCCGGCCGGGCGGTGGGGTGAGCCGGAGGAGGTCGCGGAGACGATCACATTCCTGCTGTCCGACGCGGCCTCGTACGTGACGGGCGCCGAGCTGGCCGTCGACGGAGGGCTGACGGCGGGGGAGGCGGCACTGCTGATGCGTCCCGACAGGAGCCGCATGGAGGAGAACCGGCAGGACGGCGGCCGGCCGCGAGAGGAGCGGTAGGCCGATGCCGTACGCCGACGTCGGGGAGGATGTCCGGCTCTTCTACACCGATGACGGTGACGGACCGCCGCTGCTGCTCGTGCACGGGTGGGGCGCCGACTCGCACCAGTGGTCGTGGCACATCGACGCGTTCGCCGCCCGGCACCGCGTGATCGCCGTCGACCTGCGCGGGCACGGTTATTCGTCGGTGCCGGCGACCGGCAACACGCCCCGCGCGATGGCCGGGGACCTGCACGCCCTGCTCGCGGGCCACCTCGGCGTCCCCCAGGTGGTCGCGGTCGGCCACTCGATGGGCGCCCAGGTGGTGTCCGTCCTCGCCGTAGAACATCCGGCGCGGGTGCGCGGGATCGTCGCCGTCGACCCCGGCTACGGCATGACGGCGGACATCGCCGCCGGTTTCCCCCAGATGATCGCGGGCCTGCGTGGCGAGCACGCGCACACGGTCGCCGAGCAGGTTGACGAGTGGTGCACGAACGCCGCCACCCCCGCCGTCATCAGGCGCTGGCACAAACGCCGGCTGTACGGCATGCCGCCGCACGTGCTGGCGGAGGCGTTCGAGGCGATGTTCACCGGTCCGGAGGCGATCGGGGTGCGGCCGGCCTCCGACGACTACCTGGCGCGCAGGGGGTGCCCGGTGTTGTCGATCTGGTCGGATCCGGAACGGGCACGCTGGGAGGCCGCGCTGCTGCGGGATCCGGCTTCGAAGGTGGTGTGCTGGGAGGGGTCGGGTCACCGGCTGCACGAGGAGCGGGCCGCCGAGTTCGTGCACCTGGTGGAGAGGTGGGCGCGCCGCCTGGGGTGGTGAGAGGGCCGCGTGCGGGGGCGGACGTGACGGGGAGCGGGCGTCAGGCCGGGTGACGGCGCCCGGCCGCCCGTCCGCGGGCGCGGCGGCGGCGTACTTTTCTGATGAGCCACCAGCCGAGGACGGCGAGCAGCAGCAGCGCGACGATCACCAGGACGGGCAGGAAGATCGCGATCAGGCTCATCCCGAGCGAGCCCGCGTCCTCCGCCGTGCTCACGACCGGCGCGCCGGTCCCGGCCGTGCCGACGTTGATCACCGGCCGGGCGGTGGTCTTGACCACGTGTACGGCCAGCGCCGTCACGATGCCAAGTAACCAACCGGCCCACGGGTGCTCGGCCATCCACGTCGAGTGGTCGAGCTCGGCGGCGGCGCTCGTGGCGGAGAACACCACGCCTCCCGACGCCGGGCGGATCACGGTCTGGATGGCGTCGTTGACGCTGTCGACGGCGGGAACCTTGTCGAACACCGTCTCCACGACCAGCAGCACCGCGATCACGGCCAGCACGCCCCAGTTGGACAGCCAGCCGTAGCCGTCGGGGAGCTTCACGGCGTCGGTGACGTTGGCGAGCACGCCCACGACGAGGAGCGGGATGTAGGCGTTGAGCCCGGCGGCCGTGGACAGGCCCAGACCGGTCAGAGCGGCGAGCATGCCCCTAGTCTGCCCGGGCCGCGTCGTCCATGAGGCCGGCCAGCGCGGGACCGGTGAACTCGGCCACCGCCCGGTCGTACTTCTCCATGCCCCACGACCAGAAGTCGAAGTCGATGGTCTCGTTCACGCTGTCCTGGATGGAGGCCCAGAGCGTCCAGCCGTACTTGGACATGAGGCCGAGCAGGCGGGCGCGGGCGATCTTGTGGCGGAGCGGGCGGCCGTAGTACGCGGTGACGAGCGCCTCCAGGTGGCCCGGCGGCAGGTCGGACTCGCTCCAGATGTTGCCGAGCTCGAAGCAGGGGTCGTTGTTGCCGGCGTATTCGTAGTCGATCAGCCAGAGGCGCCGGCCGTCGTCGAGGATGTTCCCCGGCAGAAGGTCGTTGTTGCACGGAACCGTGCCCTCCTCCCGTATAGCCAGACATTTCCGGATGTCGGCAACGATGGGCATGAAGTCGAGATAGCGGGCCGGAAGCCGGAAGCCGCGTTCCTGGACGATCTGCAGATAATGCCGCTGCACGTCGAACATGTCGAAGTCGCTCACGAACCGGGGTCCGGCGTGCAGCCGCCGGCACACCTCCGCCACCCTCGGCAGGTTGGCCGGATCGTGCAGATCCGCCTCCGTGAACGTGCGCGCGTCGATGTAGCCCACCACCAGCACTCCCTGACCGGGCAGGTAGGCGTGCACCGGCGCGCCGACCCCCGCGCGGGCCGCGGCGACGGTGTTGGCGTGCTCGGCGTCCCTGTCGATGGCCAGCAGCGCGCCGTCGCCGGCCGACACGCGCACGACATACGACCCGCCGGGCGTGCTCACCTTATAGTTGCGATTGGTCAGCCCCCCGGGCAGCTCCTCCACGGCTCGTGGCATGCCGGACAGCAGGGGGATGCGGTCGAGGACCTGGGCAACGGCCATGGTCGATGCTAGCTCCACCGGCGTAAACGGTCTAGACCTTTTGGGGTACGGCGATTAGCCTCGCGACCATGAGCGACTCGGCCCGCATCGTGGTCATCGGTGGCGGGGTGGGCGGCACGTCCGTCGCCTGCCACCTCACCCAACTAGGCGAACGCGACGTCGTCCTGCTGGATCGGGACGAGCTCACCAGCGGCTCCACCTTCCACTCCGCGGGCCTGGTCGGGCAGCTGCGTTCGGACCCGACGCTGACCCGGATGAACCAGTACTCCGTCGAGCTCTACCGCACCCTCGACGCCGGCTGGACGGAGTGCGGCGGCATCAAGCTGGCCTCCACCCCCGAGCGCATGGCGGAGATCCGCCGCCAGATCGGCTGGGCGCGCACGTTCGGGCTGCCGCTCCAGGAGATCTCGGTGGCGGAGGCCGTGGACCTGTTCCCCCTCATGGACCCCGAAGGAGTCGTGGGGGCCGCGTACCTGCCGACGGACGGGCAGGTGGACCCCTCCCAGCTGTGCTATGCGCTGGCCGCGCGCGCCCGCGAGGGCGGGGCGAGACTGCGCACCAGGACCCGCGTCCTCGGCATCACCACCGCGCGCGGCCGGGTCACCGGTGTGCGCACCGACCAGGGCGACATCGACTGCGAGATCGTGGTCAACTGCGGCGGCATGTTCGCCGCCGAGATCGGCCGCATGGCCGGCGTACGCGTCCCGATCGTCCCGATGTCCCACCAGTACGTGGTGACCGACGCCTGCCACGACCACACCGCCCTGCCCACGCTGCGCGACCCCGACCTGCTCGTCTACTACCGGCAGGAGGTGCAGGGCCTGGTCATGGGCGGGTACGAGCGCACGTGCGCCCCCTGGACGGCCGGCCCCGGCACCTTCGACGCGGTGCCCCCCGACTTCAACGGCCGCCTGCTGCCCGAGGACTGGGCGAGATTCGAGGAGATCTCCGACAACTCCAGGATCCGCGTGCCGGCGATGGCCGACGTCGGCATCCGCAAGCTGATCAATGGGCCCGAGGCGTTCACCCCCGACAACGAGTTCTGCCTGGGGGAGACGGAGGTGGGCGGGTTCTTCGTCGCGGCCGGGTTCTGTGCCCACGGCATCGCCGGCGCGGGCGGCATCGGCAAGGTGATGGCGGAGTGGATCGTCGAGGGCGAGCCGGCCATGGACGTCCGGCACATGGACATCCGCAGGTTCAGCAGCCACTACCGCTCGCCGTCGTACACGCTCAAGCGCGCGGTCGAGAACTACGAGACGTACTACGACATCCGCTACCCCGGCCACGAGCGGTCGGCGGGGCGGCCGCTGCGGGTCTCGCCCGCGTACGCGTGGCACCAGAGCCACGGGGCCGTCTTCGGCGAGAAGGCGGGCTGGGAGCGGGTCAACCACTACGCGGCCAACGAAGCCGGCGGGGACGACGGCGAGCGCCCCGCCGGCTGGGCGGGCCGTGCGTGGTCGCCCGCGACCGGGGCCGAGCACCGGGCCACGCGCACGGCCGCCGGGCTGTTCGACGAGAGCTCGTTCGCCAAGATCGAGGTCACCGGCCCCGACGCGGCCGCACTGCTGGAGTGGGTATGCGACAACCGGGTCGCCCGCGAGGTCGGCGCCGTCACCTACACCCAGGCGCTCAACCGGCGCGGCGGCATCGAGTGCGACTTCACCGTCACCCGGCGCGGCGAGGAGGAGTTCCTCGTCGTCACCGGCACCGCGTGCGGCACGCACGACCTCGGCTGGCTGCGCAAGCAGGCCGCGCTCACGGGCTCGGCCGCCAGGATCGCCGACGTCACCGGCCGGTACGCCTGCTTCGCCCTGTGGGGACCGCGCGCCCGCGAGATCCTGTCCGGACTCACGCCCGACCCGCTCGGCTTCCCGTTCATGTCGTCACGTGAGCTCACCGTGGGGGACGTGCCGGTGCTGGCGCTTCGGGTGACGTTCGTGGGAGAGCACGGCTGGGAGCTCTACTGCTCCAGCGAGTACGGGCTCGCACTGTGGCGGACGTTGTGGGAGGCGGGCGAGCCGCACGGGATGGCGGCCTGCGGCTACCACGCCATCGACAGCCTCCGGCTGGAGAAGGGCTACCGGGTGTGGGGCGCCGACATCGGGCCCGAGACGACGCCGTACGAGGCCGGGCTGGGGTTCTGCGTCAAACCGGACAAGGAGTTCCTGGGCAGGGACGCCCTCGATCCCGACCCTGGGCGGCGGCTGCGCTGCGTGACGCTGAGCGACCCGA
This sequence comes from Nonomuraea sp. K271, assembly GCF_009908215.1. Taxonomy (NCBI): domain Bacteria; kingdom Bacillati; phylum Actinomycetota; class Actinomycetes; order Streptosporangiales; family Streptosporangiaceae; genus Nonomuraea; species Nonomuraea sp. K271. The sequence continues at coordinate 46,067 of NZ_JAAAHR010000021.1, forward strand.
GGGCGGTCGCGCTCGGCAACGAACCGGTCAGGGCGGACGGCCAGGTGCTGGCCCGCGTCACCTCCGGCGGGTACGGCTACACCGCCAGGGAGTCGATCGCCTACGCGTACCTGCCGGTCGAGCCGGGCGCCGAGGTGGAGATCGAGGTGGAGGGCGCCTGGGTGCCGGGCACGGTGGTCAAGGCCCCGCTGGTCCCGTGACTCCGCTGCGCACCGAGATGCGCACCCGGTCGGGGCGGAACAGGTCGCGGGCGAACTCCACGGGCCGGCCGCCGGCCGCGTAGGCCGTGCGCTCGATCAGCATGAGCGGCGCTCCCGGCGTCATGCCAAGGTCGGCGGCCTCGGACGGGCGGGCGATCACCGGGTCGAGCCGCTCGACCGCCGTGCGCGGCGCCAGGTCGTAGCGTGCGGCCAGCAGCGTGTAGAGGGAGCCGGTGAGGTCGTGGTCGAGCAGGCCGGGCAGGTCGGGGAAGTAGGAGCGTTCGAGCGCCAAGGGCAGGCGCCCGGCTGAGCGCACCCTGGCCACCTCGTGCACCGGCGAGCCGGGAGGGACCCGCAGCGCCCTGGCCACCGCCGCGGGCGCGGGCACGGTCGCCGCCACCAGGACGCGCGCCTCGGCCCGCAGGTGCGCCCGCCGGATCTGCTCGGTGAACCCCGTCAGCCCGGTCAGGTCGCACTCGATGCGCGGCTCGGCCACGAACGCGCCGCCCGCCCTGCCGGGCACCCTGACGAGCACGCCGTCGCGTTCCAGCGTGGCCAGCGCCTGCCTGAGCGTCATCCTGCTCACGCCGAGCCGCCCGGCCAGCTCGCGCTCGCCGGGCAGCCGATCGCCCGGCGCCAGCTCGCCACTGGAGATGGACTCGAGCAGCCACCGCTCGATCTGCACGTGCGCGGGGAGGCCGGAGCCGCGCTCCAGCCGAGGCGGTGTCCCGACCACACGCGCATCGTAGCCCGGTCAGCCCTCGGCGGCCTTCCGCGGCCCCGAGGCGGGCAGGGGCAGCGGCAGGCCGGGCAAACCGTCGATGCTGGTGGCGACGTGCTCCTTACGGGAGAAATAGGCGTTGAGCGACTCGTCGTCCTCCCGCGCGAACCGCTTCGCGTGCAGGTCGCGGTCCTGCTCGTACGACATGAGCGGAACCGCGTAGCCGCACGTGTCGCGGATCAGCTCGGCGCGGACGACCACGATCGCCCGCAGCCCGTGCGCGCCGGTGTCGACCGCGGGGAAGCGGGCGACCAGCCCGGCCCACCTGGGATCGTCCCTGAACACGGGCTCGCCGTGACCGTGCACCCGCACGATGGTCGGCGGCCCGTCGAAGGCGCACCACATCAAGGTGATGCGGCCGTTCTCGCGCAGGTGGGCGACGGTCTCCGCGTTGCTGCCCGCGAAGTCGAGATAGGCCACCGTCAGCTCGTCGAGAACCGCCAGCGAACCGCTCACCCCCTTGGGGGACAGGTTGATCGTGCCGTCGCCGGCGAGGGGCGCGGTCGCCGTGAAGAACACGGGCTGCGCCTCGATGAACGCCCGCAACCTGGCGGTGATGCCGTCGTACGTCTTGCCCACGGTGTCCCCGTCCTCGTGTGAAGGAACGCGGCGCGCGACCACGAGCCGCCGGGCCCCATTCTCGCCGACCGGCTGTCACGGGCCTCACCCGGACAGGCGCCTGAGCCGCTCCACCGCCTCGCCGAACTCGCTGACCAGGTCGTAGACCACCTGCCGGGCCGGCTTGACCTGGTCGAGCTGGCCCACGACCTGCCCCACGTAGTAGTTGACCAGCTCGACCGCCCCCGGCTCGCCCTTCTCCGCCGCCGCCGCGATGCGCGCCATGGCCCCCTCGGCCACCAGGAGCTGCAGCGGCATCCCCAGCGGGCCGGGGCTCTCCTGGCTGGAGTCCCACTCGTCGGTCCAGGCCGACCTGAGCTGCCTGGCCGGCTTGCCCGTACGGGACCTCGACCTGACCGTGTCCAGTGACGAGGCCGCCAGGAACTTGCGCCTGACGGCGGGCGGCGTCTCCGCCTCCTCCGTCGTGAGCCAGACAGAGCCGCACCACACGCCGTCCGCGCCGAGCGCCATAGCGGCGGCCATCTGCCGGCCCGACGCGATCCCGCCCGCCGCCAGCACCGGCACCGGCGCCACCGCGTCGACGACCTGCGGCACCAGCACCATCGTGGAGATCTCGCCGGTGTGCCCGCCCGCCTCGGTGCCCTGCGCCACGATCAGGTCGGCGCCCGCCGCGACCTGACTGCGCGCGTGCTCGACCGTGCCGACCAGCGCGGCGACCGGCACGCCCGCCTCCCTGGCCCTGGCCACCATCTCGGGCGGCGGCGGGCCCAGGGCGCTGGCGATCAGCCCGATGCGGTGCTTGAGCGCGACGTCGATCAGCCCCGTCGCCCCCGCCGCGGTCACCCGCCGGCCGAACTCGTCGGCCACCGCCGTCATCGGCTGCGGGGCCGCGCCCACGCCGTACTTCGTCAGCAGGTGGGTGACGAAGTCGCGGTGCCGCTCGGGGATGAAGTCCATGAGGTGCGCGCGCCGGTCGAGCACCGAGGCGTCCACCTTGCCGGGGACGAGCACGTCGACGCCGTACGGCCGGCCGCCCGCCCGCTCGTCGATCCAGGTGAGCTCGGTGTCGAGCTGGTCGGGCGAGTACGCGATGGCGCCCAGCACCCCGAAGCCGCCCGCGTTGGTCACCGCGGCCACCACGTCGCGGCAGTGGCTGAAGGCGAACAGGGGGAACTCGATGCCCAGGCGCTCGCAGATGGCGGTTCGCATGAGGTGACGCTAACCGGCAGAAGGATGTTCGGTCCAGATCAGGATCCGCTGTCGGCCAGGACGGCCTCCGGCGCGTGCCAGCCTAACTCGGGCGTGTAGCCGCGTACCCGCTTGGCCGGCACCCCCGCCACCACGCTGTGGTCGGGGAACTCGCCGCGCACCACCGCGCCCGCGGCCACCACGCACTGGCGGCCGAGCGTCGTGCCGGGCAGGACGATCGCGCCCGCGCCCAGCCACGAGCCCGAGCCGATCGAGACCGGGCTGTTGCGCGGCCACTGCCTGCCGATCGGCACGTCGGGGTCGTCATAGACGTGGTTCTGGTCGGTGATGTAGACGTACGGGCCGGTGAAGACATCGTCGCCCACGTCGATCGACTGGTGGGCCACGACGTGCGTGCCCCGGCCGATCGAGCAGCCGCCGCCGATGCGCAGGATCGACGCCGGGCCGAGGTCCACGCCGGGGCCCATGCCGCACGAGAGCGACACCCGCTCGCCGATCAGCGTGTGGTCGCCGATCTCGATCCACTGTTCGCCGAAGATCGCGCCAGGGGGGAACGCGATGCTGACGCCGTCACCGAGCCGGCGGAACCGGTGGCCCGCCGGGCTCCCCGGAGTGATCGCGCCCGCGTGGCGGATCGCCCGGTAGGCACGGTGAATCAGTGCGCCCGTCGCCCGGCGTACTAGTGACATAAAGTCCAAAGCTACCCTCAGGTCATGCCGTTCGCCCATGTGAGGGGCGTTGTTTGATATCCTGAGAGCCCGTGGACACTTCGACCACACCTCGAGCCACGGGAGCCCCTTTGCGCAGCGCATCGCAAACCAAACATCTGTTCGTCACCGGCGGTGTCGCCTCCAGTCTCGGCAAGGGGCTCACGGCATCCAGCCTCGGCCGCCTGCTCAAGGGGCGCGGCCTCAGGGTCACCATGCAGAAGCTCGACCCCTACCTCAACGTCGACCCCGGCACGATGAACCCGTTCCAGCACGGCGAGGTCTTCGTCACCGACGACGGCGCGGAGACCGACCTCGACGTCGGCCACTACGAGCGGTTCCTCGACACCGACCTGCACGGCTCGGCCAACGTCACCACCGGGCAGGTCTACTCCAACGTCATCGCCAAGGAGCGGCGGGGCGAATACCTGGGCGACACGGTCCAGGTCATCCCCCACATCACCAACGAGATAAAAGACCGGATCAGAGGCATGGCCGGTCCCGAGGTGGACGTCGTCATCACCGAGGTCGGCGGCACCGTGGGCGACATCGAGTCGCTGCCGTTCCTGGAGGCCGTGCGGCAGATCAGGCACGAGGTGGGGCGCGACAACGTGTTCTTCCTGCACGTCTCGCTGCTGCCGTACATCGGGCCCTCGGGCGAGCTGAAGACCAAGCCGACGCAGCACAGCGTGGCGGCGCTGCGCAGCATCGGCATCCAGCCGGACGCGATCGTGCTGCGCTCCGACCGGCCCGTGCAGACGGCGATCAAGCGCAAGATCAGCCTGATGTGCGACGTCGACGAGGACGCCGTCGTGTCCGCCGTCGACGCGGCCTCGATCTACGACATCCCCAAGGTGCTCCACTCCGAGGGCCTCGACGCGTACGTGGTGCGCCGGCTCGGCCTGCCCTTCCGCGACGTCGACTGGAAGGAGTGGGAGCAGCTCCTGCGCCGCGTGCACCGCCCGGCGAAGGAGGCCACCGTCGCCCTTGTGGGGAAATATATTGATTTGCCGGACGCGTACCTCTCGGTGACCGAGGCGCTGCGCGCCGGCGGGTTCGCCAACGACGCGCGGGTCAACATCCGGTGGGTCAAGAGCGACGACTGCGAGACCCCCGAGGGCGCCGCGCGCGAGCTCGACGGCGTCGACGGCGTGCTCATCCCCGGCGGCTTCGGCGTGCGCGGCATCGAGGGCAAGATCGGCGCCATCCGCCACGCCCGCGAGGGCAAGATCCCGCTGCTCGGCATCTGCCTCGGCATGCAGGGCATGGTCATCGAGGCCGCCCGCAACATGGCGGGCATCGAGGGCGCCAACTCCACGGAGTTCGACCCCGACACCAAGCACCCGGTCATCTCCACCATGGCCGACCAGGAGGACGTCGTCGCCGGCGAGCGCGACATGGGCGGCACGATGCGGCTGGGCAGCTACACCGCCAAGCTCGCCGAGGACACGCTCGCCCGCCGGCTCTACGGCGGCGTGGCCAAGGCCGACGAACGCCACCGCCACCGCTACGAGGTCAACAACGCCTACCGCGAGCAGTTGGAGAGGGTCGGCCTGGTCTTCTCCGGCGTGTCGCCCGACGGGCGCCTGGTCGAGTACACCGAGCTGCCGTTCGACATCCACCCGTTCTTCATCGGCACCCAGGCGCATCCGGAGTTCCGCTCCCGACCCACCCGGGCCAACCCCATGTTCAAGGGCCTCATCGGGGCCGCCCTCGCCTACGCCGACGGCCGCGTGGGCGCGACGACGGTGGGCCAGTGAACTCCGGCGACGGCGTGCGCTTCCAGCGGACCGCGGAACCGATCGCCGACACGCCCGAGTCATGGGACGTGCTGGAGTCGAAGGAGCGGTTCGACGGCCACGTCATCAAGGTGGTGACCGACACCGTCAGGATGCCCCGCGACGAGGCGGCCGAGCGCGACTACGTGGTCCATCCCGGCTCCGTCGCCGTGCTCGCTCTAGACGACCAGGACCGCGTCCTGCTGATCAGGCAATACCGTCACCCCACCCGCCACCTGATGTGGGAGCTGCCCGCCGGCCTGCGCGACGTGCCGGGCGAGCCGCTGGTCGACGCGGCCGCGCGTGAGCTCGCCGAGGAGGCCGGCTACCGCGCCGCCACCTGGCACACGCTCATCGATCTGCGCACCTCGCCCGGCATGAGCGACGAGCGCATCAGGGTGTTCCTGGCCCGCGACCTGACCAAGATCCCCGACGAGGACAACGGCTTCGTGCACCGGCACGAGGAGATCGACATGCCGGTCAAATGGGTCCCTTTGCCCGACGCGGTGGAAAAGGCGCTCATGGGAATGATCCACAATTCCCCGGCCGTGGCCGGTATCCTCGCCGCGTACGCGGCTTCGGTTGAGGGACTCGCCCTGTTGCGCCCCGCCGACGCCCCGGAGGCGTGACGGAAGGACCGATCGTGGAGGCCGTGCTCTCCAGCTACCTCGCCCATCTGGCGGTGGAGCAGGGCGTGGCTGCCAACACGCTCGCGTCCTACCGCCGTGACCTGCGCCGCTACTACGCGCACCTGCGGGCGCGCGGGCGGCTGGAGCTCGACGAGGTGGGCGAGGCCGACGTCCTGGCCTTCCTCGCCGCGCTGCGCGAGGGTGACGGGGACCATCCGGCGCTCGTCGCCAGCTCCGCCGCCCGCGCCCTGTCCGCTGTACGCGGGCTGCACCGTTTCGCTCTGCGCGAAGGCGTCACGGCCCACGACCCTGCCCACGAGGTACGCCCGCCACGCCCGATGCGCAGGCTCCCGAAGGCCATCGCCGTCGACGAGGTCGAGCGGCTCATCGCCGCGTCGGGCCCGGACGGCGCACCCCTCACGCTGCGCAACCGCGCCCTGCTGGAGGTCCTGTACGGCACGGGCGCCCGCATCTCCGAGGCCGTCGGGCTGGCCGTGGACGACCTCGAGGACGAGCAGGTGCGCCTGCGCGGCAAGGGCGGCCGCACCCGGGTCGTCCCGCTGGGGCGCTATGCCCGTTCCGCCCTCGACGCCTATCTCGTCCGCGCCCGGCCCGGTCTGCTCGCCCACGGGCGGGGCACACCGGCCGTCTTCCTGAACGCCAGGGGAGGCCGTCTGACCAGGCAGGGGGCGTGGGAGGTGCTCCACGCGGCCGCCGAACGAGCCGGGCTAAAAAAGATATCTCCCCATGTTCTCCGACATTCCTTCGCAACTCATCTCTTGGACGGCGGCGCGGACGTTAGGGTGGTCCAGGAATTGCTCGGCCACGCCTCGGTGACGACCACCCAGGTCTACACCCTGGTCACGGTCGACAAGCTCCGCGAGGTCTACGCCGCGGCGCATCCACGGGCCCGGCAGTGATCTATAGTCTTTGCGGTGTGCGGCACCCTCGGCGTGCCGCCTTGCCGCGTTAAGTGGTGACGCCATAGTGTCCGTCCGGACGGTCCGGTTCGGGATCGTCAGGGAGGTTCGAGCTGGTGACTGTGACGACCAAGGGTTCGACCCCGGGGACCCCCGACAACCCCTGGGGCGACACGAAGACCAACGCGCCTTCCAACGGCGTCAACCTCGGGCCCACGCAGCGGCCCAGACCCGTGTTCCCCGAGCCGGTGGTGCCCGACGTGCACGGCCCGGCGCGCGTGGTCGCGATGGTCAACCAGAAGGGCGGGGTCGGCAAGACCACGACCACCATCAACCTGGGCGCGGCACTCGTCGAATACGGGCTCAAGGTGCTGCTCGTCGACTTCGACCCGCAGGGCGCGCTCTCCGTCGGCCTGGGCATCAACCCGCTCCAGCTCGACCTGACCGTCTACAACCTGCTGATGGAGCGCGGCGTCACCGCCGAGGACGTCCTGCTCGAGACCGGCGTCGAGGGGCTCGACCTGCTGCCGAGCAACATCGACCTGTCCGCCGCCGAGGTCCAGCTCGTCACCGAGGTCGCCCGCGAGCAGGTGCTCGGCCGCGTGATCAAGCCGCTGCTGCCGCACTACGACGTGTGCCTCATCGACTGCCAGCCCTCGCTCGGCCTGCTCACCATCAACGCGCTCACCTGCGCCCACGGCGTCATGGTGCCGCTGGAGTGCGAGTTCTTCGCGCTGCGCGGCGTTGCCCTGCTGATGGACACCATCTCCAAGGTCCAGGAGCGGCTCAACGAGGACCTCGAGATCGAGGGCCTGCTCGCCACCATGTACGACGCCCGCACCCTGCACGGCCGCGAGGTGCTGGCCCGCGTGGTGGACGCGTTCGGCGACAAGGTGTTCCACACCGTCATCAACCGCACGGTGCGCTTCCCCGACGCGACCGTCGCCGGCGAGCCGATCACGACGTTCGACCCGTCGTCCCTCGGCGCCAACGCCTATCGTGAGCTGGCCCGCGAAGTGCTCTCGCGCTGGCCGGCGCCTGCCACAATGGCCAGGTGACCGCAGAGCAGACCGAGCCCCAAGGGTTCCAGGTTCACCTGGACGTCTTCGAGGGTCCCTTCGACCTGCTTCTCGGCCTCATCGCCAAGCACAAGCTCGACATCACCGAGGTCTCGCTCTCCAAGGTCACCGACGAGTTCATCGCCTACATCCGCTCCCGCGGCCCCGAGTGGGACCTCGACCAGACCAGCCACTTCCTGCTCGTCGCGGCCACGCTGCTCGACCTCAAGGCGGCCAGGCTGCTGCCCTCGGGCGAGGTGGAGGACGAGGAGGACCTGGCCCTGCTGGAGGCCAGAGACCTGCTGTTCGCGCGGCTGCTGCAGTACAAAGCCTACAAAGAGGTCGCCAAGATCTTCGCCGGGCGGATGGCCGAGGAGTCGCTGCGATTTCCCCGTACGGCGCCGATGGAGCCGCAGTTCGCCGACCTGCTGCCCGAGCTCGTCCTCGGCATCGGGCCCGAACAACTCGCCAGGATCGCCGCCAGGGCGTTCACGCCCAAGCTGCCGCCCACGGTCAGCGTGGGGCACATCTACCAGCCGCTGGCCAGCGTCAAGGAGCAGGCGGCCATCCTGGTCATGCACCTGCGGCGGATGCGGCGGGCCACCTTCCGAGCGCTGGTGGCCGACTGTGAGGGCACCTTCGAGGTCATCGCCCGCTTCCTGGCCGTGCTGGAGCTGTTCCGGGAGTCGGCGGTCACGTTCGAACAGGTCGAGCCGCTGGGCGACCTGCACGTGACCTGGACGGGCGCTGACGACGGCGACGTCGCGGTGGGGGACGACTACGAAGAATCCGCGGAGAAATCATCCCATGACTGACAACCCACTGCCCAACCCCCGCAAGTCTCCCGACTCGGAGCCGCCGCTGCCCGCCTGGATGACCCTTCCCGGCTCCCTCGTCCAGCCGGGCGCACCGGAGCCGGAGACCTCCCCACCCGACGACCAGGCACCCCGCGACGAAACCCCACCCCAGGACAACCCGGGGTCCGATGCGGAGACTTCCGTCCGGGGCGACCCGCGGTCCGGTGCGGAGGCGCCGGTTCGGGGCGGTACCGCTGACGTGGACGGGCCGGTGGTGCAGGAGGACAGGCCAGTCCATGGAGAGACGCCGTCCCAGGACGATCCGCCCTCCCTGGAAGAGCCGCCGCCGGCCGCGGACGTGGTGCCGGCCCAGGACGCGGACCCCGAGCCACAGCCGGCGCGCAGCGAGGACCCGGCGCCGGGCGAGAGACCGGGGGCGGCCGGGCAGTCCGTAGCGGCTGACCAGGCGGTACCCGAGGCCGGCGGGAAGGCCGAGGGCGGTGGCGCCGAGCCCACGGCGGGCGCGACGGATGCTGAGCCGGGGGAGGGGCCGAGGCTCGAAGCGGCGCTTGAGGCTATCCTGCTTGTCGTTGACGAGCCGGTCGCCGAAGTGACGCTGGCTCAGGTGCTCGAACGGCCCACCCACGAGGTCGCACTGGCGCTGCGTGGGCTGGCGGCGGAATACACCGCCGCCGGACGGGGTTTCGACTTGAGAGAAGTGGCGGGCGGTTGGCGTCTGTACACGCGTGCTGACTGCGCGCCGCTGGTCGAGCGGTTCGTACGCGACGGCCAGCAGACGCGGCTGACCCAGGCCGCGCTCGAAACACTCGCGGTCGTGGCCTACCGGCAACCGGTGAGCCGTTCCCGCGTCGCCGCCGTACGCGGCGTCAACAGCGACGGTGTCATGCGCACACTCGTCGCCAGGGGCCTGGTCGAAGAGGCCGGCACCGACCCGGAGAGCCAAGCGGTGCTCTACCGGACAAGCTCATACTTCCTTGAACGTCTGGGACTACGGAATCTGAGCGAGCTCCCCGAGCTCGCGCCCTTCCTCCCGGACGACGTGGAAAACCTCGAGGAGACAACAAAGTGATCAACAGGCGCAGTACCCCGTCCGGTGATGGACGCGGTCGTGGACGCACGGGCGGCTCCGGTCGTGGCGGGCGTCCCGCCTTCCGCTCAGACGACGCTCGTGGCGACGCCCGTGGCGACTCCCGGCGTGACGACTACCGCGGTGGGGCCGGCCGAACAGACTCCAGAGGCGGGTCCCGCCGTGACGACTTCCGGCGCGACGACTCCCGCCGTGACGATCGTGACCGGGGCCGAGGCTCCGGGAGCGACTCCCGGCCGTCGCGTGACGCCCTCCGCGCCGACCGCGGCGGCACCCGAGCCCGGTACGGCAGGCCCTCCGGCGGCGACGACGCCGGCGGCCGTAACCCGCGAGGAGCCGACCGCGACCGCCACACCTACAACAACCGTGACGGTCGTGACGACCGCAACTCCCGCGGCGACCGCGATGACCGTTACGTCCCCGGCGCGCGCGGCGAGCGCGATGGCCGTGAGGATCGTTACGGGCGGAGCGAGCGTCCTCGTGGCGACCGGGGCGGTCACCGTTCCGATCGCCGTGACGAGCGTCCGGGCGGCTATCGCTCGGAGCGTCGTGATGAGCGTCCGGGCGGCTATCGCTCGGAGCGTCGTGATGAGCGTCCGGGTGGTTACCGTTCCGATCGTGGTGACAGGTCCGAGCGCGGTTACGGCTCCGCGCGTGGTGACAGGTTCGAGCGGCGTGACGAGCGCGGCGGCGGTTACCGTTCCGAGCGCGGCGGGTCTGAGCGGCGTGACGAGCGGGGCGGATACCGGTCCGAACCGGGTGGCAGGTCGGGCCGGGATGGTTACGGAGTTGAGCGGCGTGATGAGCGTGGCGGGTTCCGGGCCGACCGGAGCGGGCGTCGTGAGGGCACTCCGCGGAACGCCGAGTCCAGCAGGTCCCGCTACGGAAGGCGCGACGGCGATGCCCGGACCGGGCGCGACGCCGGGCGCACCGGCCGGTCCTCCCGGCGGGACGACGTACCGACCGTAGGGGGCAGGCGCGGTGGCGGCAGTGGCTACGGCAGCCCCCAGCACGACCGGGTGAAGGCGGCCCGCCAGCCCTTGCGTGACCGCGACTTCTACCCGGAGGGCTACTCCGACGAGCGCGACACGACCGAGGTCCCTGACGGCGTACGGCTGCAGAAGGTGCTCGCCCAGGCGGGCGTCGCCAGCCGCAGGGCGTGCGAGGAGATGATCGGCGAGGGCCGGGTCACGGTGAACGGCCAGGTCGTACGGAGGTTCGGCGCCAAGGTCGACCCCGCGACGCAGGTCATCCACGTCGACGGCAAGCGCATCCCCACCGCTCCCGACCTGGTCTACTACGCGCTCAACAAGCCCATCGGCGTCGTGTCCACGATGGACGACCCGCAGGGCCGACCGTGCCTGGCCGACTACGTCGAGGAGCCGGCGCCGCGGTTGTTCCACGTGGGAAGGCTCGACACCGAGACCGAGGGCCTGCTGCTGCTCACCAACGACGGCGAGCTGGCCAACCGGCTGACGCATCCCAGCTATGGTGTGCAGAAGAAATACTGGGCCAAGGTGCCCGGCCCGATCCCGCGTGACCTGGGCCGCAGGCTCAAGCAGGGCATCGAGCTGGAGGACGGCATCGCCAGGGCCGACGGCTTCACCGTCGTGCAGGAGCACGGGCAGCAGGCGCTGGTCGAGGTCGTGTTGCACGAGGGCCGCAAGCACGTCGTACGCCGCATGCTGGAGGAGGCCGGCCACCGGGCGATCGACCTGGCGAGGATCGAGTTCGGCCCGGTCAAGCTCGGCCGTACGAAGCCCGGGACCATGAGGGCGCTCAGCTTGAAGGAGGTCGGCGAGCTCTACGCCGCCGTGAAGCTGTAATCTGGCCGGACGCAGGAGCCCGTGCGACCCTCGCACGGGCTCTCCCGCTTAGGGAAGGGGACTGACCGCATGGTGCGCGCGATCCGTGGGGCGATCCAGGTGGACGCCGACGACCGTGGCTCGATCATCGAAGGCACGACCGAGCTGGTCAGCGCGATCATGGAGCGTAACGAGCTGACCCCGGACGCCGTGATCAGCGTGCTGTTCACGGCCACGCCCGATCTGACTGCCGAGTTCCCCGCGCTCGCGGCGCGGAAGCTGGGATTTCACGAGGTGCCGCTGATCTGCTGCACCGAGATCGCCGTGCCGGGTGCGCTGCCCCGCGTGGTGCGGCTCATGGCCCACGTGGAGACCGACCGTCCAAGGGCCGAGATCCAGCACGTCTACCTGCGTGGCGCGGTGGCGCTGCGGCAGGACATCGCGCAGTGAGCCACAGGGCACCACATAACGAGATACTGGCTATCCCAATGGCCCGATAAATCAGGACACCAGATGGAACTTCGCACCGTGCTCGTCGTCGGCACCGGTCTCATCGGCACCTCCGCGGCGTTGGCGCTGCGCAAGCGCGGTGTGCGCGTGCTGCTCGCCGACCGCGACCAGGGAGCCGTACGGCTGGCACGGGAGCTCGGGGCGGGTGAGGAGTGGCACCCCCGCGACCCGCACCCCGCGCAACCCGGCGACACGCCATCCGGAGCCGACGTGCCGGCCGAGGGCGCGCGGCCTCGCGCGGCCGGCGACGAACCGGGGCCGGCCGAGGGCCTGGTTCGCGAGCAGGCCGACCTGGCGATCATCGCCGTGCCCCCCGCCCACGTGGCGACCGAGCTGCTGGAGCTGCAGCGGCTGCGGGCGGCCAGGTTCTACACCGACGTCGCCAGCGTCAAGGCCGAGCCCATCCACCGGGCCGCGCAGCTCGGTTGCGACCTGTCCTCCTACGTCGCCTCCCACCCGCTCGCCGGCCGCGAAAAGTCCGGCCCGGGGGCGGCCAGGGACGACCTGTTCCTCGGCCGGCCGTGGGCCCTGTGCCCCACGGACGAGGCCGACCCCGAGGCGAGGGCGGCCGTGCTGCGCCTGATCGAGCTGTGCGGGGCCAACGCGGTCGAGGTCAGCGCCACCGACCACGACCGCGCTGTCGCCGTCGTCTCCCACGCCCCCCACGTCGCGGCCTCCGCCGTGGCCGCACGCCTGGCCGACGCCACCGACGTCGCCCTCGGCCTGGCCGGGCAGGGCGTGCGCGACGTCACCCGGATCGCGGGCAGCGACCCGGGGCTCTGGCTCGGCATCCTGTCGGGCAACGCCTCCCCGGTCGCCGAGGTGTTGGAGGCCGTCGCACACGACCTGGCCGACGCGGCGATCGCGCTGCGAGCCCTGGCCGAGGGCGACGGCACCGCGACCGGCGAGATCACCCAGTTGCTCAAGCGGGGTGTCGTCGGACACGACCGCATCCCCGGCAAGCACGGCGGGCCGGCCTCCGCCTACGCCGTCGTACAAGTCGTCATCGGCGACCGTCCCGGCCAGCTGGCCCGGTTGTTCCAGGTCTGCGACGAGGTCGGCGTCAACGTCGAGGACGTGCGCCTGGAGCACGCCCCCGGGCTGCCGCTGGGCATCGCCGAGTTGTCGGTGGAGCCCGACGCGGTCTCCACGCTCTCCGACGCCCTGCGCGAACGCGGCTGGCAGGTTCCCTAGCCGCCGATGTCACATCCGAGCCTCCGCGATCCGTCTTCACGGTGAAATCGAGGAGGTCAGGAAAATCGTCGCGGGCACCGGCATCGACGTTGTGCTGGGGCGGGTCGCCAGGGTCGACCCCGAGCACCACGACGTACACCTGGAGGACGGGCGCGTGCTCGGTTTCGACAAGCTGATCTACGCGCTCGGCGCCGTCACCGACGCCTCGGTGCCCGGAGTAGCCGGCCATGCCTACACCTTCGACGACCACGAGCGCACCGTACGGCTCGCCGGGCACCTCGCCACGCTCCGGAGCGGCACGGTGGTCGTCGTGGGCGGCGGGCTGACCGGCGTCGAGGCGTCGACGGAGTTCGCGGAGGGAGGCCTACCCGCACCTGAACGTCGTCCTGCTGTCCAGGGGCCGGACCGGCTCCATGATGGGGGAGCGTGCCCGCGCCTACCCGGACGCGGCGCTGGATCGCATCGGCGTCGAGGTGCGTTCGGGCGTGGAGGTCCACAAGGTGCTGCCGGACGCCGTCGAACTGGTCGGCGGGGAGCTGATCCCGTCCGACGCGACGCTCTGGACGGCCGGCACCAGGGGTCTGCCCCTGGCCGCCGAGTCGGGACTGAGCGTGGACGCCCGCGGCAGGATCGTGGTGGACCCGGTGCTCCGCTCGGTGTCACACCCCGACGTGTACGCCGTCGGCGACGCCGCCGCGGTCACCCGGAAGTTCGGCGTGATGCACGGCACCTGCCAGGGCGGCGTCCCGACCGGCCTGCACGCGGCCGACTCGCTCATCGCGACCCTGCGAGGCAGGACTCCGAAGCCCTTCAGGTTCGGATATGTCCACCAGCCCGTCAGCCTGGGGCGCAAGGACGCCGTCATCCAGTTCACCCGGCCGGACGACAGCCCCCGCCGGTGGTACCTGAAGGGACCGTTCGCCATCTCCTACAAGGAGACGGTCAGCAGCAGCCCGCTGCCGACCGTGCGGCTGCTCAAGCGCGGGCTCGTGCCCGTCCGGGCGTTCGCGCTGAGCGCCGGTTCCCGCTGAGACACGGCGGGGCGGGCCCCCAGCCCCGCCCGCCGCGCCCCCACAGCTCAGCGTTTCGTGACGGCTTCGCTCACGGCGTTCGGGCCGTCGTACTCGCGGTCGGGCATGGCCTCCAGAGCTTCGACGATCTCCTTGCTCGCGTTGTGGTCGCGCGCGGCCTTGATCAGATCGGCCTTGCCTGCCGGGTAGTCGACGCCACCCAGGTGTTTCTGCAGGTCGATCGGGTTAGGTGCGGTACTCATGACCGCCTGCTGCCCTCGTTCCGCCGGACGTAACCGCACGCCCGTGCTCAGCCGGCGGCCTGCTCCAGCCGCCGTCGTGCCCGCTCGACGGCGGGCGGCAGCTCCCGCCGATCCGCCAGCGCCCCAGGAAGGCGAGGTACGGCCGCCCGCAGCCCCTCCCAGCCCGGGGGGCCCGCGCGCACGGCGTCGAACGCCCGCCGCGCCACCACCGGCCAGGGGCGGCGCAGCACCGCGGTGAGTACGGCGTTCCGCGCGGCCAGCGCCTGCCTGCCACGCGGGTCATTGGCCGGCGACGGATGGTGGTGGGCGACGACGTCGTCCACGTACGCCAGCCCCCATCCCTTCGCGGCCAGGTCGACCGCCAGGCGCTCCTCCTCCCCGAAGAAGAAGATCACGTCGTCGAAGCCGCCCGCCTCCAGGAACGCTTCGCTGCGCACCACCGCCCCGCACGCCAGAAAGCCCAGCACGCTCGGCCCCGGCAGGTCCGGCTCCGTGCCGAGCGGCGAGTGCCGCATCTGCTCCGACACCGGATCGAGCCGCTCCTCCGGGCCCACCAGCACACGAGCGCCGAGCACGGCCAGCCGCGGATGGGCGTCCAGCACGTCGGCGGCCCGCTCCAGAGCGCCGGGCGCCCACCAGGAGTCGTCGTCGGCGAAGGCGACATACGGCGTCCCGGCCATCCGCACGCCCAGGTTGCGGCCGGGCGCCCCCAGGTTCACGCCGGGCTCGGCCAGCAGGACGTCGGGGAAGTGGCGGCGTACGAACCCGGCCGTCCCATCGGTCGAGCCGTTGTCCACGAGGATCACCGGCCGCGGGTGCTTGGGGAGGGTCCGGGCCAGCGCCCGGAGCCGGTCCTTGCTGGCCACCACGACTGTAACGCGTGCTCCGTCTGTCACAAGAGGTCACTTACCGGGGACACGGCCGTTAGTCCTGCAGCCGAGCTTCCTGCCGCTCCACCCGCTGGATTCGTCGGGTCCGGTCCCCCGCCCGGGCGCTCGCCGCACCCCGAGAGGGCGGGCTCACCCTCTCGGGGTGCGTTGCGTGATGGCGTGTTCGAGACCGTCGAGGATGGCGTGCAGCCCGAACTCCTGGGTCGTTGTGGCCGAAGGGGTGGCATGGGTGGTGGCGAGCAGCGGGAAACGGTCGGCGTTGAGGAGAAGAAGGTCGCGCATGATCGGGGCGGCCTCACCGGACGTCCAGGTCTGGGTGCCGGGGATGGCCGCCGCGTGGGTGGCGCGGATGTGGTTGGACACCAGCATGATCGCGTCCAGGCGTTCGCGCTCGGTCAGGGGGGTGTCGGCCAGGGCGCTGAGGGCGCTCTCCGGCCACGCGGTCTCGCGCGGGCCCATCACCCGGTCGCCCGCGGTGATCGACGGCAGCCAGGGATGGTGCCGCCAGGCGGCGGACAACTCACGGGCGTACTCCTCCAGCTTGGCCCGCCACCCGGCGATGCCGCTCAGATCGGGGGCCGGGCCGACCGCGGCCTCGATCATGACGGCGATCAGCTCGGCCTTATCGTTGACGTAGCGATAAAGGGCCATCTTGGTGAAGCCGAGCTCGGCGGCGACGCGCTGCATGGACACCGCCTCCAGCCCTTCGGCGTCGGCGACCTTCACGGCGGCGTCGGCGATCTGGGTGACGTCGAAAGCGGGCCTCGGGCCTCTGCTGGGCGCTTTCCTGAGGCCCCACAACAGCTCGGCCACGGCTTTGGAATCCTCGTTGGCCGCCATCGCCATCCTCCCTCTTGTTATTCCCGCCAAACCGTATCTAGTATACACAGTGTCCTATAGAAACAGTTGTTCAGAGAACGGGCGGTGCCGCGGTGCCGGCCGGGGAACGGCTCACGGAAGCGGAGGAACGATCATGGGACGGTTACGCGTTCACAATTTCACGATCTCGCTCGACGGCTTCGGCACCGGCGAGGGGCAGGCTCCCGGCGCGCCGTTCGGTCACGCCGGTGAGCGTCTGCACGACTGGATGTTCGCCACCCGGTACTGGCACGACATGGTCGGCGGCGACGAGGGGAGCGTCGGCGCCGACCAC
Source organism: Nonomuraea sp. K271 (assembly GCF_009908215.1). Classification (NCBI taxonomy): domain Bacteria; kingdom Bacillati; phylum Actinomycetota; class Actinomycetes; order Streptosporangiales; family Streptosporangiaceae; genus Nonomuraea; species Nonomuraea sp. K271. The sequence goes on from NZ_JAAAHR010000021.1 coordinate 62,658, forward strand.
GCGTTCGCCGCGATGCACGGTCGCGGCATCGGCGCTGAGATCATGGGCGCCGGCAAGTTCGGCCCGCCCGGTTGGCAGGACGACCCCGGCTACAAGGGCGCGTGGGGCTCCAGCCCGCCGTTCCATACGCCCGTCTTCGTGCTCACCCACCGGCCGCGGCCGTCGATCGAGATGGAGGGCGGCACCACGTTCCACTTCCTCGACGCCTCACCCGCGCAGACGCTGGAGCGGGCGCGCGAGGCGGCCGGCGGCTTGGACGTGCGCCTCGGCGGCGGCGTCTCGGTCATCCGCGACTTCCTCGCCGAGGGGCTCGTCGACCAGATGCACGTCGTCCAGATCCCGATCCTGCTCGGCCGTGGCGTGCGGCTCTGGGACGGCCTGGAGTCGCTGGAGGAGGCGTACGCCATCGAGGCGGTCTCCACTCCCAGTGGCGTCACTCACCTGACGTTCACCGCGAGAACCCGATGACCTGGGGGAGCGGAGGCCATGGAAACGTCATGGGGCGTGACTGGCCGGCGGCACCGACGACGAACACGAGATCACTGAGCAGGTGGTTCACCGTGTGCTGCACGACCGGCGACGACGATCTCCACCCCGTCGAGGCCGTCGGCGACGAGCGCACCGTCGGGATCCGCGTCCGCCACCGGCCACCCGCCCGCCAAGGGCCGCCCGGCTTGCCCGGAAGCTGGATCGCCGACTGAGCCGGAGGCTGTAGCCTCTTCACGTCGGGTGGAACAACGTGAAGAGGGAGAGACCGTGACCGGTCTGGTCGTCGCCATGGACGGCCCTTCGGGGTCGGGCAAGTCGAGCGTCTCGCGCGGAGTGGCCCGCGCGCTGGGCCTGCGTTACCTCGACACCGGGGCGATGTACCGCGCGATGACCTGGTGGATGCTCCGGCAGGGCGTCGACCTTGACGACCCCGGCGCGATCGGGGCCCGCTGCGGCGAGCCGCTGATCGTCTCCGGCACCGATCCCGACGGCCCGGCGATCCACGTCGACGGCATCGACGTGGCGGGGCCGATCAGGCAGGCCGAGATCACCGGCGCCGTCTCCGTCGTCGCCGCCGTTCCCGAGGTGCGCGCCCGCCTGGTCGCGCTGCAGCGGAAGATCGTCGGCTCCGGCGGCATCGTGGTCGAGGGCCGCGACATCGGCACCGTCGTCTGCCCCGGCGCCGACGTCAAAATCTACCTGACGGCCAGTGCCGAGGCGCGCGCCCAGCGGCGCAGCGCGGAGCTGGGCGGCTCGACGGTCCGGGCGCAGCAGGAGGCCATGGCCAGGCGTGACACCCTCGACACGACACGGAAGACCGACCCACTCTTGATGGCGGATGGCGCCGTCGAGCTCGACACCACCGCGATGAGCCTCGACGAGGTCATCGCGGAGGTGCTGAGACTGGTCGCCGAGCACACGGGCCCCAGCGGGCCCGGCGGCGACCGCATTCGCGAGCGCACCTGACGAGCAGGTGCGGTACTCACTAAGGACGAAACATCGTGTCAACGGGGGATTGGGTCGAGGCCGACCTCGACGATCTTGAGATCACCGAGCACGGCGACACTGTGCCGCTGCCGGTCGTCGCCATCGTGGGGCGGCCGAACGTCGGCAAGTCCACGCTGGTCAACCGCATCATCGGCCGCCGCGAGGCGGTCGTCGAGGATGTGCCGGGCGTCACCCGCGACCGCGTCACCTACGAAGCCAACTGGCGCGGCCGCCGCTTCACCGTGGTCGACACCGGAGGGTGGGACCCTGACGCGACCGGGATGAACCTGCGCATCGCCGAGCAGGCCCAGATCGCGGCCGAGCTGGCCGACGTGATCGTGTTCGTGGTCGACGCCACCGTCGGCGCGACCGACGCCGACGAGACTGTGGGCTCGGTGCTGCGGCAGTCGGGCAAGCCGGTCATCCTGGCCGCCAACAAGGTCGACAACCAGCAGCTGGAGCTGGAGGCCGCCGCGCTGTGGTCGCTCGGGCTCGACGAGCCCCACCCCGTCTCCGCCCTGCACGGCCGCTCCAGCGGCGACCTGCTCGACGTGGTGCTCGACGCGCTGCCGGAGACGCCCGAGGTCACGTTCGGGGCCGAGCGCGGGCCCGCCCGCGTGGCGCTGCTGGGCAAGCCCAACGTCGGCAAGTCCTCGCTGCTCAACAAGCTCGCCGGGGAGGAGCGGGTCCTGGTCGACCCGATGGCCGGCACCACCCGCGACCCGGTCGACGAGCTGATCGAGCTCGGCGGGCGGACCTGGCGCTTCGTCGACACGGCCGGCATCCGGCGGCGCGACCGCGAGCTGCAGGGCGCCGATTTCTACGCCGCCATGCGCACGCGCGCGGCGCTGGAGCGCACCGAGGTGGCGATCGTCCTGATCGACGCCAGCCAGCCGCTCACCGAGCAGGATCTGCGCATCATCGGCCTGGTCATCGAGTCGGGGCGGGCGATGGTGGTCGCCTTCAACAAGTGGGACCTGGTCGACGAGGACCGCCGCTACTACCTGGAGAAGGAGATCGACCGCCAGCTCGTACGCACTCCGTGGGCGCTTCGCGTCAACATCTCCGCCAAGACGGGGCGGCACGTCGACCGGCTGGTCCCGGCGCTGGAGAAGGCGCTCGACTCCTGGTCCACGCGGGTGCCGACGGCCCGGCTCAACGCGTTCCTGACCGAGCTGGTGCAGCAGACGCCGCCGCCGGTGCGCGGCGGCAAGCAGCCCAAGATCCTTTTCGCCACGCAGGCGTCCGTCGAGCCGCCCAAGTTCGTGTTGTTCACCTCGGGCTGGCTGGAGGACACCTACCGCCGGTTCGTCGAGCGCCGCATCCGTGAGGAGTTCGGCTTCGCCGGTTCGCCGATCGAGGTCACGATGAAGATCCGGGAGAAGCGCTCGAAGAAGGAGCGATGACCCCTCGGGGGCGGCAAAGGTTTTGCCGTCCCTTCCGCGGGCTCGTAGGATCGACCGCAAACGTTGACGGAGACGAGTAGCCGAGGTTTCGCACGGGTCGAGAGAGCCGCCGGCAGCTGTGAAGGCGGTCCCGGGCGCCCTCGGTGAAGACACTCCCGAGTGCGGGGAGGAAATGCCCCGCCGGCCTGACCCCCGTCATCGGGTCCTGGAGGCCGCCTCGATCAGGGGCGGCGAAAGTGCGGTGGCACCGGGAGCTCCCTTCTCCCCCGCACTCCCAAGGGATCATGCATTTCCTCGTGAGGAGCTGTGATGATCTCTCGTGTCATGTCGGCGGAGCTCGCTGAGCACGCCGGTCAACGAGTGACGATCGCCGGATGGGTCCATCGCCGCCGGCAACTGAAATCCGTGTCCTTCCTCGTCGTCAGGGACCGCACCGGCCTCGCCCAGGCCGTGACCGCGCATGACCTGCCGGGAGAGGAGAGCGTCGTCCAGGTCACCGGCACCGTGACGGCCAGCCCGCAGGCCCCCGGAGGCTACGAACTGGTCGCGCCGGAGATTGAGGTGCTGGCCGAGCCGTGTGCCGCGCCGCCGTTCGACCTCTTCCGCCCGGAGCCCGGCGCGACGCTCCCGACGATCCTCGACCACGCGCCCGTCGCGCTGCGGCACCCGCGGCTCAGGGCGCCGCTGGAGATCGCGGCCGCCGGGGTGGCCGGGTTCCGCGAGACGCTCGACGGTCTCGGCTTCACCGAGATCCATACCCCGAAGATCGTCGGCTCGGCCACCGAGTCCGGCGCGAACGTCTTCGGCCTCGACTACTTCGGCAGGCCCGCCTATCTGGCGCAGTCGCCGCAGTTCTACAAGCAGGCGATGGTCGGGGTGCTCGAGCGGGTCTACGAGGTCGGGCCGGTCTTCCGCGCCGAGCCGCACGACACCGCACGCCATCTGGCCCAGTACACCAGCCTCGACGCCGAGCTCGGCTTCGTCCGCGACCACCGCGACGTGATGGCGGTGTTGCGCGAGGTGGTGGCGGGCATGACCGAGTCGGTACGCCGCCGCGCCGCCTCCGCCGCCGCCCTGGTCGGGGCCACGCTGCCCGAGGTGCCCGCCGAGATCCCGGCCGTGCACTTCACCGAGGCGCAACGGCTGACGTCGTGCGACGAGCCCGACCTGTCACCCGTGCAGGAACGCCGGCTGTCGGAGTGGGCGCTGCGGGAACACGGCTCGGAGTTCCTCTTCGTCACCGGCTACCCGATGGCCAAGCGGCCCTTCTACACCCATCCCGACCCCGCGAGGCCGGGCTACTCGAACGGGTTCGACCTGCTGTTCCGTGGGCTGGAGCTGGTCACGGGCGGGCAGCGGCTGCACGCGTACGCGGACTACGTCGCCGCGCTGGCCGCCCGGGGCGAGGGCACGCAGGCGTACGAGGGGTATCTGCAGGCCTTCAAGCACGGGATGCCGCCGCACGGCGGGTTCGCGCTGGGGCTGGAACGGTGGACGGCGCGGTTGACGGGCGCCGCCAACATCCGCCAGGCCACAGCGTTCCCCCGGGACCTGCACCGCCTCTCCCCGTAGCCCGCCGCCACCGCCGCCGCCGCCCGGGGCCCCTCAGCGGGCCCGGGCGGCGGACGGCATGAGCAGCGCGACACCCGCGCCGATCACGCAGATGAACGCCGTGACGAGGAACATCTCGGTGTATTCGACGTGCAGCGCCTCCTGCACCTTCGCGGTGTACGCGCTCAGCTGCCGCTGGTAGGTCGCGGCATCCACCCCGAACGGCAGCGGCGTGTCCAGGTGGGCGGTCAGCGACTGGAACCGGTAGAACCCCCACGCCGACACGGCCGCGATGCCGATGAGCATGCCCATCATCCTGGCCACCACGACCGCCGCCGAGGCGACGCCGTGCTCGGTCGCCGGGCTCACCCGCAGCACCGCCGACGAGACCGGCGCGATCACCAGCCCCAGGCCCAGCCCGGCGACGACCAGGTGGAGGTCCATCAGCAGGCCCGCGCTCTCCAGGTCGAGCGGCCAGCGGCTCATCAGCCAGTAGCCGGCCGCCGCCAGGAGCATGCCCGCCACCGCCACGGCCCGATCGCCCACCCTGCGCGCCAGGAGCCCGCCGAGCAGCGCCCCCACGGTCAGCGCGGCCAGGAACCTGGCCAGCACCAGCGACGCCCCCAGCGCGTCGGCGCCGAGCAGCGTCTGGGCGGTGAACTGCACGGAAACCATGGTCACGAGCAGCGCGGCCCCGGCCAGGAAACTCACCGCCAAGGTGGCGAGCAGCGGGCCCTTGCGGGCGCCGGACAGGTCGAGCAGGCGGACGGGGGAGCGGATCTCCCACCAGACGAAGACCACGGCCACCAGCACGCCGGCGGCGATCACGGGCAGACCCCACGGCGGCAGCACGGCCTTGGCGGGGTCGGGGTTGTACAGGCCGACCACCAGCAGCCCGAGCGCCAGCGCGAGCAGGCCCCCACCGGCCACGTCCACCCGCCGCGCGGGAAGCGCCTGCCCGTCCTGGGACACCTCGCCCCCTGCGGGAACCCGCGGCCCTCCGGCGGCGTCCGCGGGATCGCCGCCCGACCCGGGGCCCGGTGGCCTCTCGGTGGTGTCCGTGGGCGTGCCGCCCGCTGGGCCGGCGGCCTTCCGGGCGGTGTCCGTGGGGACGTCGCCCGCCGCGGGAAGGGTCCGGGCTCCGGCCGCGCCCGTGGTGACGTGGCTCGTACCAGCGGATCCCGCCTGCGGCGAGCGTATTGGACGGCCGGGGACGGTGAGGTGCACGGCGACGGCGGCAAGGGCGGCGAGAGGCAGGTTGATCCAGAAGACGGCGTGCCAGCCTCCCAGCTCCACGCCCGCCACCACGGTGCTGGGGATCAGCGCCAGCACCCCGCCGTACAGGGGCCCGAGCGCGCTGCCCAACTCCTGGGCCGCCCCCACCGCCCCCAACGCCACCGGCCGCTCCCGCTCGTCCCACAGGTCGCCGATGAGCGCCATCGTGATCGGCAGCAGCGCGCCGCCGGCCACGCCCTGGACCGCGCGCCCGGCCACCACCATGACCTCTCCGGACGCCAGCGCCGTCAGCACCGAGCCGAGGGCGAACGCCGCCAGGCACGCGTGGATGAGCGGCCGCCGCCCGTAGCGGTCGGAGAGCTGGCCGAGCAGCGGCATCGCGGCTACGTAGCCCAGCAGGAAGCCCGTCACGATCGGAGTCGCCCGCTCCAGGTGGTTGAGCGGGATGCCGACGTCCTCCGCGATGTCGATCAGGACCGTCACCACGACGTACGCGTCGAGCGCGGCCAGCAGCACCACCGCGCCGCCCGCGCCGAGCACGACCCGGCGGGCGCGCCTCATTTCGCGGGAGGGGGAGTGATCGTGACCGGTGCGTCGTAGTCGCTGAACGACACCGTCACCGTGCCGCCCTGCAACGGCAGGCTGGCCCTGGTGAGCCGGGCGGAGGCCTGGTCGAGCCAGACCTTGCCGGTGACGCCCTGCGTGACGCCGGGGACGATCTGGCCGACGACCTGCCCGGGGAACGTCGTGGCGACGCGGTAGGCGCCGTCTTCCGTGCCTTCGACCTTCGGGTCCGTGGCCGAGGCGAGCAACTGGGCGATGCCCTTGGTCGGCTCGAGGATCACCGAGGGATCGTAGAACTGCGCGAGCTGTTGCCGGGTCATCTTCTGGAAGCCGCCGGTCGGGCCCTTGAAGTGCACGGTCTCCCCTACCAGGGCGAAGCTGACCTCCTGCAGGGTGCCCAGGACGTCGAGCGTGATCGTGCCGTCGGCGTCCCCGGCGGCGGTGAGCCTGCCGTCGGCCTTCTTGACCGGCACCTTCGGCTCGCCCTCGGTCGCGATCGAGAAGGTGGCCGACTTGACGGCCTTCATGGCCTCGGCGGCCTTGTTCATCAGCTCGGGCCCTGCGGGCAGCTCGCCGGCGTCGCCGCCGGACGAGCACGCCGCCGTCAGCGCCAGCACGGCCACGATCAGTAGCTTTCTGAGCATGAGCGGATCGTAGCGAGCGGTACGGAGGTCCGCGCACCCTCGCCGATATCGGTTGGGTGTCAGCGCAGCTTCTTCAACTGCTCCACGATCGGCGCGTAGGCCGCCTCGATCGTTTCGAGCTGGTCGTCGGTGAGCCGGTCGACGAAGTGCTCCCGCACGCCGGCCACGTGGAACGGCGCCACCCGCTGGATCGTCTCCCACCCCTCGTCGGTCAGCACCGCGAACGTGCCCCGCCGGTCGTCGTGACAGTCCTCCCTCGTGACCAGGCCCTTGGCCTCCATGCGGGAGATCTGGTGCGACAGCCGGCTGCGCGACTGGATCGTGGCTTCGGCCAGATCGCTCATGCGCATACGCCGCTCGGGGCTCTCCGAGAGGTTGACCAGGATCTCGTAGTCGTTGACCGTGAGGGAGAACTCCTGCAGCTCGCGGTCGAGCCGGTGCATGAGCAGCTTGTGCAGCGCCAGTTGCGTGCGCCAGGCACGCTGTTCGGCGGGAGAAAGCCAGCGAGGCGCGCTCATGATCCCCAATCTAGCGCACCTAAAGTTGTACCCCATGAAGGGGGAGAGCCTGCGCACCGTGCTCGTGGCCGCCGCCGCCAACCTCGCCATCGCGCTGGCCAAACTCGTCGCAGGCCTGGTGGGCGGCTCGGCGGCCATGCTGTCGGAGGCGGCGCACTCGGCCGCCGACACGGTGACCGAGCTGCTGCTGGTGGTGGCGGTACGCCGCTCGGGCAGGCCCGCCGACCGGCGGCACCCCTTCGGGCACGGCAAGGCGGGTTTCGTCTGGGCGCTGATGGCGGCGGTCACGACCCTCGTGGGCGGGGCCGGATTCTCCGTCACGAACGGCCTGCACGAGATCGGTCACGGCGAGGACCTGTCGAACCTCACGCCGGCGTACATCGTGCTGGCGGCCTCCTTCGTGTTCGAGGGCGTCTCGTTCGCGCGGGGGCTCACGCAGTTGCGCGGCGAGGCCGCCCGGCACCGGGTCGGCATGCTGCGCCTGGCCCGCATGACGTCCGACACCGCGTTGAAGGCCGTGCTGTTCGAGGACGCGGCCGCGCTGGGCGGGCTGCTGGTCGCGGCCGCCGGGCTGGTCGCCTCGCAGCTCACCGGCTCGGCGCTGTGGGACGGCGCGGCGTCGGTCATGATCGGCCTGCTCCTGCTGGCCGTCGCGCTCACCCTGATCCGGGCCAACATGTCGCTGCTCATCGGCCAGGCCGTCACCCAGCGGACGGAAACCGGCATCCGGGCCGTGCTGCTGGCGCAGCCGGAGGTGGAGGACGTGGTCGAGCTGCTCACGATGCTGATCGGACCCGGGGAGATCCTGGTCGCCGCGAAGATCGACTTCAGGGACGAGTCGAGCGCGGCGGGCGTGGAGCGGGCCTGCGAGGAGGTGGACCGCCGGCTGCGAGCCCAGGTGCCCGGGGTCAAGCACGTCTTCCTCGACCCGACCCCGACCCGCCGCTGACGTCGCTCAGGTGAACGCCATGACGATCGCGACGCCGACGACGTGCATCAGCACGACGGCGACGATCAGCGACACGAACACGAACTTGGCCGGCCCGTGCTCGAAGGTCTTGCCCTCTTCGAGCGGCCTGCGCTGCGCCATGCGGTCGGCGATGCGCTCCTCAAGGGGCTTGCGGTAGAACATGCCCAGAGTCTATTCGGGGATGGCCGCCCTCCTCGCGGGAGAGTCGGTGATGACGGCCACCCTGATGTCCGGGCCGGCGCTCCACTCCAGCAGGTGCCGACCCGACAGGTCGTCCTCGCAGGCACGCAGCTTGTCGATGGTCAGCTCACCGCGCTTGATCAGTGCCTCTTTCCGGGTCCAGTGCCTGATCAGCTCGTCGTTCCCGGCGACGAGCGCGCGCTCGCGCCGGTTGAGCACCCGGTCGGCCAGCAGCGTGTCGAGCGGGCCGGGCGGCACGTGCTCGGCGTCCACGCCGACTCTGCCGGGCCCGGCGGCCGCGCACACGTAACCGCGCGTGTGACTGAAGCTGACCCCCAGCTCGGGAGCCTGCTCGATGGACGGCCTGCCGTGCCCGGGGCCGTGCAGATGGCAGTGTTGCAGCAGCGTCAGCTCGCGCGGCTCGACGCCGAGCACGGCGGCGGCGCAGACGCGCACGAGGAGGTGCGCGGCGACGAAGCAGTCACGGTCAGCCTCGAACCTGAACCGCGCCGCCCGCTCGCGTTCGACGTCGGTCAGCCAGTCGTCGGGGGCCCGCACCTCGTCGGGGCGGCCGCCCATCGCCAAAGGGACGATCGTCAGTCCTTCTTCTTCTCGTCGCCGTCAAGGGTGTACTGGTCCTCCGAGGACGCGCCCAGCACGGTCACGTCGTGGATCTTCCAGGTGCCCTTCTCCTTCACAAGGGAGATCTTAAGGTGCGAGTCCTTGACCGAGCGGATCGCTTCCGAGGTGTTCACCTGCTGATCCACGACCACGATGGCGTGCGCGGTGGCCTCGTCCACGTCGGCGAGGTAGACCTCGCGCACCGTGGCCTGCGAAGTGGCCTTGAGCTTGACGATGACCTGCGCCATCGCGCCGCCGAACGCCGCGTCGTACGTGCTCAGGAAGTCGCCCGTGGCCTGGGCCGCCAGGGAGGATCGGGTGGTCTGCAGGTTCTGGTAGTCGTAGCTGAGCAGGGCCTTGCTGAACGCGCCTGCGGCTCCCGACACCTCCAGGCGCAGCGCCCGCTCGGCCTCCAGCGCGGCGCGGGCGTCGCGGGCCTGGGCGGCGGAGATGCCCTGCAGTACGGCGGTGGCGGCGATCACGGCCACCACCATGGCCGTCAGCGTCCACAAAACCCGGACCCTGCCGAACCGCCCGGCCGGCGCGCCGTCGCCCGGCGTCCCCCTAGCGTCCGCGATCTCGGACGGCGTGGTCTCGGGTGGTGTGGTCTCGGGTGGTGTGGTCTCGGGTGGTGTGGTCTCGGGTCGTGCGGTCTCGGATCGTGCGGTCTCGGATCGTGCGGTCACGGTCAGGGCGGCGCTCGCGGGTGGGGTGTCGGCGGGGGAGGTCTCCTCGCGGGCCTCGTCGGTGCGGGGGGCTGCGGAGAGATCCTGCTCGGTGGTCATCGTGACTCCTCACGGCGGCGGGCGGCCCGACCCGCGGCGATCCAGCCCACCATGCCACCAAAGGCCACTACGGCGAGGAAAATCGCGGCAATCAGGGGCGCGGTGTTCGGCGGGTCAGGGGACGTGGCGCCGGCGGCGGTCACGTCACTGGACGATGGTGCGGGCTGAGGGCTCCGGCCCGGCCTGGCGGCGTCCCCGGCGTCCGGTCGCACGGAGGCGTCCGGCCGGGCCGAGGCATCGGGCCGCGCGGAGGCCCGCGGCCGGTTCGAGGTGTCCGGCCGGCCCGTGCCGTCCGGTCGCGCGGCGGCGTCGCGTCGTACGGATGTGTCCCGCGCATCCCGGTCCCGGCCGGTACGGGCGCCCTCGTCGGAGGCGTCGGTGGCGGGCGCGCGGTCCGGGCAGGCGCGCAGCTTCGGCACGGTGGGCGGTCCGGCCGCCCGCGCGTACTCCTCGGCCGGCTGCGGCCCCCCGGGAACGCTGAAGATGAACGACGCCCTGCCGTACACGGTGTCGCCGCGCCGGTCGCTGATGTCGTCGGCCAGGCTCAACGCGGTCGGCATGACGCTCAGCAGGTGGTGCACGTTCCGCTCGGTCTCAGGGGAGAAGATCGGCTCGTGCGGCAGCCCTGCCGCGGTCAGTAGGCACGAGAACCCCGGCCTCGACCGCCGGACGGCCTCGTCGAGCTGGGCGAACACGCCCGGACCCCGGTCGAGGAAGGTGTTGAGGTCGCCGCGGGAGGCGCGCAGGGCTGCCGTGACCTTGCTGAGGTCGGTGATGCCGGAGGCCAGCTCGCCCCGCTTGCCGGCCAGCGTGTGGGTGAGCCGGGTGAGCTGCACCGCCAGGTCGTCGAGCACCTCGGTGTTGTCGGCGAGGGTGCCGGTCAGGGTGTGGGCGTCGTCGATGATGCGCCTGATCGCGGGCGCCCGGCCGTCGAGGGCGACGGCCAGCTCGTGGGTGATCGCCCTGGCGTCCTCGGGCGGCACGGCGGTGAGGAGCTTGCCGACGCCCTCGAACACCTTCTTGTAGTCGAGCGGCACGGACGTCCTGCCCAGCGTGATCGTGTCACCGGCCGCGAGCCGCGGGCCGCCCGCTCCGGTGGCGGGCGGCGAGAGCTCAACGTACGGCTCCCCGATGGCGGACTTGCGCCGCACCTCGGCCGAGACGCCCTTCGGCAGCCGGATCTCCCTGTCGATGTCGAGACCGACGACGATCTTGCCGGGCGCGAGCCGTACGTCTCCGATCTTGCCGACGCGGACGCCCAGGTAGGCGACGTCGAACCCGCGCACGAGGCCGGGTGACGAGACGAACTCGGCCGACACCCGGTAGGGCCGCTCGATGGCGTCGAGCCGGATGATCGTGCTGAACGCCCACAGCGTCATGACGACGCCCAGCACGACGAAGAACCCGAGGTTGACGTAGATGCGCCTGTTCATCGCGGCGGCTCCAGGAGCAGGCGGAAGTCCTCGATCCTGTTCGGCAGGGCGGGCCGGTCGGCGTCGCGCCGCTGGGGCACCAGCACACCTTTGAGCCACAGGTAGATCAGCACCTGCCCGTTGACCGTGATCGGCGGGGCGTCGATGAACTTCTGCAGCTTGGCCACCAGCGCCTTCAGGTCCTCCTTGCCGCGCTGCATGGCCGAGGAGATGGCCGCCAGCTCCCGTAGCAGCGTGCGCAACCGCGCGGCGTGACGTGGGTAGACGGTGAGGTTGGCCTCCTTGGCGAGTCTGGTCAGCGCGACGATGGTCTTCTTGACGTGCTTGCGCCCGTGCGCGATGCGCGTGGTGGCGGCGGCGAGGGTGCCGGGCAGCCGGTCCAGCTCCGTGCCGCCCTTGGCGAGGTCGTCGCCCAGCTCGGCCAGGGTGTCGATGCTGGTGCCCAGGTCGCGGCGGGCGGCGGCGTAGGCGTCGGTGACCTCGGCGGTCTGCCTGATCAGCTTGTTGACGTCGTCGCCCTGGCCGGCGAACGCGGTCGAGGCGGCGTCCAGGACGGCGTTCACGTCCTGCGCGCCGAGCGCCTCGATGAGCGGCCCGGCCTTGGCGGTGACCTGCTCGATGTCCGGTTCGACGGAGGTGCGGGCGATGGTGGCGCCGCTCCTGAGGTAGGGCCCCGTGGACAGGTCCTTGCCCTTGGGCGGGGCGAGCAGCACGTAGTTCTCGCCCAGCACGGACGTCTTGGCCACGGTGGCGGTGCTGCCCTCCGGCACGCGGTGCTCCGAGGTGATGGACATGGTGACCCTGGCCCGGTAGCCCTGTAGCCGGATGCCGGTGACGGTGCCCACTCGTACGTCGGAGATCTGCACGCTGTGCCCCGCCACCAGGCTCTGCACGTCGTCGAAGACGGCGTGCAGAGTCAGGTCACCGGTAATCGCGCCGAGCGTCTGCAGCGAGCACGACGACGTCGTGAGCGACAGCACGAGCAGCCCGGCCAGTGCGCCCGCCCTCATCGCGGCCTCCTCTGGAAGGGGCAGTTGCTCAGTCCGGCGGGCAGGCACGGGACGTCGCCGAGGCCGAGCGAGTCGAACAGCGGAGCCAGCCACGCCCTGGTCAGCGCGTTCAGCACGACACGGATCTTGAGCACGTGCTGGTCCCTGTCCCACGAGTCGATGATCACGTCGGCGAAGTCGGCCGCGCCCTTGACCGCCTGCGCTGCGGAGGCGCTGTTGGCCCTGACGGTCAGGACCAGCTCGGCCAGGGTGCTTGCGGCCTGCGGGAGCCGCTGCGCGTACTGCTCGATGATCACGTCGCCGCGGCGGACGAAGCCGGCCATGCTGGAGACGAACCCGCGCAGCCGGCGCCGTTCCTCCGCCAGGATGGAGCTCGCCTCGGCGAAGGAGTCGATCGCGCCCGTCACCTGGCGTTCTCGCTCGTTGAGGCCGGTGGCCAGCCGGCTCAGCCCTTTGGCCAGGGCGACGAGCTGCCGGTCCTGCTCGGCGAGTACGCCGGTGAGCCTTGAGGTGTCGCTGACGGCGTCGCCGATGGTCTTGCCGCGTCCCCTGACCCCGTCGGCCAGGTCGCCGGCCACGTCGCCGAGCTTCTCGTCGTCGAGCGCGTCGGTCAGCTCGGTGAAGGCGTCGAGCGCGTCGTCGATCTCCACCGGAAGCTCGGTACGCTCCAGCGGGATCGTCGCTCCTGGCTGGACGCGCCGGTCGCCGGGCTTCCACGGGGGATAGAGCACGACGTTGCGCTCGCCCAGCGTGTTCTGCGGCGCGACCACGGCCTTGACGCCGGCGGGGAGGGGCACGTGGCGGTCGACGCGGAGCGAGACCCGTACGCGGTCGCCCTCGATGCCGATGTCGTCGACGTAACCCGCGTCGAGCCCCATCACCTTCACCCGCGCCTCCTCGTAGAGCGAGGGCGCCTTGCTGAAGAGCGCCACCAGCCGGTACGGCTGCGCGCCCGGCACGGAGCAGCCCGACGCGAGGAACGCCCAGGCCAGCAGCGCGGTGACGAGCCGGGTCATCGGGCGGCCCTCCTGTCCTTGGCGATGGCGGCCAGCACCTCGGGGTCGATGGGACCGAGGCCTGTCGCGATGGCCTCCAGCCACGGGCCCTGGCCGCCCATCGTGGACAGGCCGGAGAACGTCGGGCCCGCCCACGCCAGCAGCGAGTTGAGTTGCTTGTTGTCGTCGCCGAGCCTCGTCGTGATGGCCGCGTTGTCGTCGAGGACCCGAACAAGGCTTTTCTCGTGCCGGTCGATGAGCCGGTTCGTGCTGCGTACCAGGTCGCTGCCGTCGCCGAGGAGGGTACGCAGCTCGGCGCGGCGGTGGCGCAGCTCGGCCAGCATGACCCCGATGGCGTCGACCAGTCGGGCGAGCTGCTCGTCCTTCTTCTCGATGATCTTCATGATCCTGGTGCCGTTGTCGAGCAGCCGCCGCAGCTGCGGCTCGCTCTTGCTGATGGTCTCCGACAGGTCGCCGACGTTCTCGAGCAGCCGGGTGACGCGGCCGCGCTTGAAGGTGTCGATCTTGCCGAGCTCGGTGAGCAGCTCGTCCACGGCTTCGGTGTCGAGCCGTTCGACCAGCCGGGTCGCGTCGTTGATGGCGTCGTTGACGAGGGTGGGCACGCCGGTCCGCGTCACGGGGACGCGCCGCTGCGCCTCGGGCAGCTGGTCGAGGTAGGGGGGCGTGACCGGGCCGGTGAGCTTGACGTAGCGGCCGCCGAGCAGGTTGGACAGCGCGATGTCGGCGCGGGTGCCACGGCCGAGGCGTACGTCCTCGTCGACCTTCCAGGTGACGACCACGTGCCCGCGCGCGTAGTCGGGGCGCACCTCGGTGACCTCGCCGACGCGCACGCCCGCCACGCGCACGTCGTTGCCGGTGCGTACGCCGCCGGAGTCCACGAAGATTCCGGACATGTGGTAGCCCCTCTCAAGCAGCCCCAGCGTGCCCACGAGGAAGGTCGCGACGAGCAGCGTGGCCAGCGTGGCCACCGACACCAGGCCGACGGCGATCTTGTTGCGGTCGCGGAAGGACTTGAGCGCCATCAGTCGCCCACCAGCAGTTTCTGGAGGTCCTTGGAGCTCTGCACGCGGGTGTTGCGCAGCGGCGGCGGCTCCTTCATCGGGTACGGGCAGGGCGCGGGCCCCAGCGCCACGCACGGGACGGCGGTGATGAAGTAGCGGCCGCGCTCGACGGTGGAGCGGGCGCGGGCGAACAGCGGCGGGAACGTGCTGACCGTCCTGCCGATGTCGTCCGCGTTCCTCCTGATGCCGCCGGTCAGGCCGGACAGGTTGTCGACCAGCGCGCCGAGCTCGCCGGCGTTCTTGCCGAGCACCTCGTTGGAGGTGTGCACGGTCGCCGACAGCTCCACCAGCGCGTCGTCGATGAGCTCGCGGTTGCCGGCGAACGCCTCCGTCAGCGTGACGAGGTTGTCGACAAGCTGCTCCAGCTGCTTGTCGCGCCTGGCGACCACGCCGGTGACGGTGGCGTAGTCCCGCAGGAGCTGTTCGATGGTCTTCCTGCGGTCGTTGACCGTGGCGGTGATGGCGTTGACGTTGTCGAGCAGTCTCGGGATGTTGCGGTCGTTGCCCTTGAGCGACTTGGCGGCGGCGGTGAGCAACTGGTTGATCTGGTCGGGGTCGAGGCTGCGGGTGAGCGGGCCGAGGTCGCCGACCAGCTCGCCGATGTCCACGACGGACGTGGTGCGGGCGATGCGCGACCCGGGCGGCAGCATGCCGGGCGCGGTGCCGGGCAGCAGGTAGATCACCCGCTGGCCGATGGCGTTGCGCCAGCGGACCGCGGCCTCGGTGTCGGCCGGCACCCTGACCGTGTCCTGCACCTCCATGGTCACCTCGGCCCGGCCGTGAACCACCTTGATGGTGTCCACCTGGCCGACGGGCGCGCCGGCGATCTTGACCTGGTCGCCCTCCACCAGCCCGGACACGTCGTCGAACGTGGCGACGAGCCGGTAGCCGCCGCCCGTGCCGACCCGGGCGATCTGCACGCTGATCACCACGATCAGCGTCACGGTCAGGCCGATGAAGAGCACGAACTTGGCGAACGTCCACCAGCGGCGGGTGCGCTCCATCAGCGCCTCCCGTCGGTGGGGCCGCAGACGCCCACGATCAGCTCGCAGACGTCGGTCGCCACGAACGCCTCCACCTGCAGCTGGCGGGTGCCGCCGGGGCCCGGCGCCTCGATCAGCTCGTTGAGCAGGTCGACCAGCCGGTTCAGGCCTCGCACTCCGTCGCCGGCCAGCCCGAGCTGGGCGTAGATGAGCGCGGCGACCCGCTCGCCGGAGTGCACGCCGGCCCGCAGGTTGCTCCGGTGCCTGGCCAGCCCGTGCGCCGTCTGGCCGCTGACCGAGGTGACCTCCTGCAGCAGGGCCCGTACCTTGTCCGCCCGCTCCAGCAGGTCGGGAGTGATCACGTTGACGTCGGAGGAGATCCCGGTGATCTCGTCGCCCTTGTCCGACAGCGCGGTGCCGAGCAGGGCGCCGTCGCGCAGGAACCGCCTGGCCCTGTCGCGGTGCCGGTGGGCGACGCCGACGAGAGCGCCCGCGTCGGTGATCAGCTCGCGCAGGTGTTCGCCCTTCCCGTCGAGGCCCTTGGCCAGGGTGTGCACGATGACCGCGACCTCGCGAGGGTCGACGGCGTCCAGGCCGCGGTAGGCGGCGCCGAGCGTGTCCGACAGGTCGAGCGGGCCCTCGGTGTCGGTGATGACGGCTCCGCTACGGAGGTAGGGGCCGGTGGTCTCGCCGGAGCCGGGCTTGAGGTTGACGTACTTGGGGCCGAACACCGACGTGGGCTCGACCGAGGCGACCGTGGAGGCGGGCACCTTGACGCCGGGCTCGACGTGCATGGTCACCACGGCGTCGCCCTTGGCGTCGAGCGACACGTTCGTCACGTCGCCGACCGTGATGCCGCGGATCTTGACGGGGGAGTTGGCGTCCAGGCCCTGCCCGGCGCGGGCGAACACGGCGTCGACCCTGGTGCCGCTGATCTCGGTGGCGGTGCGTACGACGTACAGCGTGGCCGCGGCGAGCACCACGAGCAGGGCGAGCGCGACGCCGGCCCGCGCGGGGAGGGAGAGGTCGGATCGGCTCACCGGCTCACCCCGTCAGCGGGATGTTGCCGCCGCCGCCCCAGAACAGGTACGACAGCAGCAGGTTGAGCAGCACGATCGTGACGATCGACTGGCGGATGGCGCGGCCCGCCGCCACGCCCACGCCCACCGGCCCTCCGGTGGCGTGGAAGCCGTGGAAGCAGTGGATCACGATCACCGCGAAGGCGAACACGCCCACCTTGGAGACGCTGAACAGGATGTCGCTGACCGGCAGGTACAGGTAGAAGTAGTAGTCGTAGACCCCGGGCGCCAGCCCGAACAACACCGTGCACATCAGCCGCGTGGCGAAGAAGCTGGCGAACAACGCGATGAGATAGATCGGCATCAGCGCCAGCAGCGCCGCGACGACGCGGGTGCAGACGAGGTAGGTGAAGGCGTTGATGCCCATCACCTCCAGCGCGTCGATCTCCTCGGAGATGCGCATCGCGCCCAGCTCCGCCGTGAACGACGAGCCGACCTGCGCCGCGAGGGCCGTGGCCGCGATGATCGGGGTGATCTCGCGGACGTTGGCGAACGAGCCCACCAGGCCCATGAACGACTCCGCGCCGATCGCCTGCAAACCCTGGTAGCCCTGCAGCCCGACGGTCGCGCCGACGACGAACGCCATCGTGAACACCACGAAGACCATGCCGCCGCCGATGACCGTGGCCCCGACGCCGACCACGACGTCGCTGACCTGCCTGACGACGACCTTGGCGTACTTGAGCCGCAGCACCACGTCGCGTACGGAGTAGAAGAGCACCTTCCACACGAACAGCGGCCAGTCCGCCAGCGACGCGAACCGCTCGGCGATGTCCCGGCCACGTAAGGCGAGCCTGGGACCCGCCGTGCGCGTCATGGCCATCAGAGCGACCTCGGCGGGTAGGCCAGGAAGTAGACGGCGGAGATCACGTAGTTGAACGTGAACACCAGCATGAACGTCACCACGGTCGACTGGTTGACCGCCCGCCCCACGCCCACCGGGCTGCTCGCACAGGTCATGCCCTTGTAGCAGGCGACCGCCGCCGCGATGAACCCGAAGATCCAGGCCTTGAACAGGGTGACGTACAGGTCGGAGGCGACGACCAGCGACAGCGCGCCGTCGAAGTACGCGCCGGGCGTGACACCCTGCACGATCACGTTGAAGAAGTAGCCGCCGCTCGCGCCCGCCAGGATGACCAGCGGGCACAGGCACACCGCGATCGTGCTGGCCGCCCACATGCGCGGGGTGACCAGCCGGTGGATCGGGTTGACCGACATGACCTCCATCGCGCTCAGCTCGTCGCGGATGTTGCGCGCGCCGATGTCGGACGTCATCGCGCTGCCTCCGGCCCCCGCGATCAGCAGCGCGCTGGCCAGCGGCGCGACCTCGCGGATGAGGCCGACGAAGACGGCGCTGCCGGTGGCCGAGCCCGCGCCCAGCTGCCAGGCCAGCTCGCCCACCTGGAGCGCCACGGTCGCGCCGAGCGGCAGGGAGACGAGCAGGACGGGCACGCTGGTGACGCGGGCCAGGAACCAGCACTGGTCGACGAACTCCCACCACCAGCGGCGTACGTCCCAGCTGCGGCGCAGCCCCTCCAGGACGATGACGAACAGGTCACCGACCTGGCCGAGCACCGACCCGGCCCTACGTCCGACGAACCCGGACAAGGCCATCAGCTGACCACCTCCGCCGCCTACGGATCAGTCACCCTACTGACGGGTTGACCGGCAGTCGATGCTCTGGCGGGAATTTGAGGAAAAGGTATGAGACGCAGCTCACACCTTGTCAGCTCCGCACGAAACGTGACCGGCCCGTTACGCCAGGGTGGCCATCCAGGACTCGATCTCGTCGGGGTGGCGGGGAAGCCCGCCGGACAGCAGGGCGGCGCCGTCGGCGGTCACGACGAGGTCGTCCTCGATGCGGATGCCGATGCCGCGCAGTTCCTCGGGCAGCGTCAGGTCGTCGGGCTGGAAGTACAGGCCGGGCTCCACGGTGAGCACGTGGCCCTCCTCCAGCACGCCGTCCAGATAGACCTCCGCCCGCGCCCGTGCGCAGTCGTGCACGTCGAGCCCGAGCATGTGGCCGCTGCTGCACAGCGTGTAGCGCCGGTAGAGGCCGCTCTCCATGAGGGAGTCGGTGGAGCCCTTCAGCAGGCCCCAGTCGCGCAGGCCGTCACAGATGACGCGCATGGCCGCCAGGTGGAAGTCGCGGAAGCGGGCGCCCGGCCTGAGCGTGGCGATGGCCGCCGTCTGCGCTTCGTACACCAGCTCGTACGCCTGCCGCTGGACCGCGTCGAAACGCCCCGAGATCGGCAGCGTACGGGTGACGTCGGCGGTGTAGAGGGTGTCGGCCTCGACGCCCGCGTCCATCAGCAGCAGGTCGTCCGGCGACAGCCGGCCGTCGTTGCGGATCCAGTGCAGCACGCAGGCATGCGACCCCGCGGCCACGATGCTGTCGTAGCCGGTCGCGTTGCCCTCGAGCCGGGCCCGCAGCCCGAACACGCCCTCCAGGTGGCGCTCGCCGCGCGGGTGCCCGAGGGCCTGCGGCAGCGCGCGGACGACGTCCTCGAACCCGCGTGCCGTCGCGTCCACGGCGTGCCGCAGCTCGCCCAGCTCCCACTCGTCCTTGACCAGCCGCATCTCCGACAGGAAGGACTCCAGCTCGGCGTCGCCGCCGCCGCGCGCAGCCCGCGCGTCCACCGAGGCGTCGACGCCCCTCAGGACCCTGGCCGGGCGGCCCTCCAGTTCCAGGTCGCGGATGTGCGCGCAGCGCAGCTGGTACATCTCCTCGGCCTCGGCCAAATCGGGCCGGGGCCCCGCCCAGAACTCGCCGTAGCGGCGGTCGCGGTAGAACTCCTGGCCCTCCTCGCGCGGGGCGCGCGGCCTGACGTACAGCACCGCCTCGCCGGACGGCTCGATCACCAGCACGTCGTCGGACTCCGACGCGCCCGTCAGATAGGAGTACGCGCTGTGCGGCCTGAACCGGTAGTCGCTGTCGTTGCTGCGCACCTTGAGCGTGCCCGACGGGATCACGAGCCGTTCGCCGGGGAAGCGCGCGGTCAGCGCGGCGCGGCGCTTGGCGGCCCACGGCGCGATCGGCCGTGCGCTCACCTCGCCCCGCCGGGACGGCCCCCAGCCGGTCCGCATGAACGCGGCCAGCTCGTCGGTTACGGGCAGGTCGTGGCTTCCGATGTTGAGCGGCTCGGTCATGCGGCGGTCCTTCGGATCTTCGTGCCGTACGTGGATACGGCAGGCAGCCTACGGGACCGCATGACTGCATCCTCGGGGGGCAGTTTGCCGTGACGCGGGGGTTGGAACACTGAGGGGCAGAGGTGGTGCAGATGCTCATCGGGACGATTCTTCGCGGCAAGGGCAGTGAGGTCACGACCGTGACGCCGGCCGCGACCGTGCGGGAGTTGCTCGCCAAGCTCGCCGAGCACAACATCGGGGCCGTCGTGGTCTCCAGCGACGGGTCCGTCATCGAGGGCATCGTGTCGGAGCGCGACGTCGTACGCCGCCTCCACGACCGCGGTGCCGCGGTGCTGGACGACCCCGTGTCCGCCATCATGACCGCCGAGGTCCACACGGTCGGCCCCGGCGAGAACGTCGAGTCGCTGCGGCGCACCATGACCACCGAGCGGGTCCGGCACATGCCCGTGGTCGACGGTGGCCGGCTCGTCGGCATCGTCAGCATCGGCGACGTGGTCAAGAGCGCGATCGAGGAGCTGGAGGCGGAGAAGGCGTCGCTCGTCGACTATCTCCATCGTTGACAGTGATGGGACGCTGGGTCCGTGATGTACGGGCCTCCTCCTCCACCTGAGTATCCCCGGGCGACGAGCAGTCCGACGATCATCTTGCTCGTGTCGGGGCTCGCCGCCCTCCTCGGGTTCCTGCTGGGGGTGTTCGTGGGGTTCGGGGCGAGCACGTCGACGCAGGCGCCGCCGCCCAGGATCACGGTGACGACCGAGGTGACGGGCGCTCCCGAGCCGACGGCGCCGACGCAGCCCGTCCCGTCACAAGAGGTCCCCTCCCAGCCCGTGCCGTCCCAGCC
>NZ_JAAAHR010000210.1:0-15586 GCF_009908215.1 Nonomuraea sp. K271
GGACGATGCTGGGCGGGGCGATCGCGGTCAAGCTGGTGCCGGCCGTGGTGCTGCCCGGCGCGCTGTCCGGGAGCCTGTCGAGCGGCCGGGCGGCGCGGGGAGCCCTGTGGACGACGGCGTCCGCCACCCTGGTCGTGGCCGCCGCCTACCTGCCCTACGTTCTGCTGTCCCGGGGTTCGGTGCTGGGCTACCTGTCCGGGTACGTGGCCGAGGAAGGCTACGACGAGGCCGGGGCGCGTGACCGTTACGGGCTGCTGCGGCTGGTGCTGCCCGACTCGTGGGCCGTGCCGGCCGTGCTCCTGGTGCTGGCGGCCGTGACCTTCCACGTCCTCAGGCGCGGCGATCCGGACCGGCCGTGGCGGGGCGCGCTCGTGGTCACCGGTACGGCGTTCCTGCTGCTGACCCCCGGATATCCGTGGTACGCGCTGCTGGTGGTCGCCCTGGTGGCCCTGGACGGCCGCTGGGAGTGGCTCGGCGTCCCCCTGGCGGGCGCGGTGGCGTATCTCGCCCCGGAGTGGGGCACGTATGCCTACGCCGCGGCCGCCGCGGCGGTTCTGGCGGGCGCCGGGCGGACGTAGCCGGCGCATGCTGTTATGCATGAGCGGGTGTGCGGTCACCATGGAGGGGGTAGCGTCGCCGCCGAGTCCGTACGTCTGAGCGGTCCGGCGATCGCAGGTAACGGGACGAAGTGAGGGGAGCGCCGCGAAAGGCGTGCTAATGTCATCGTTTGTCGTAACAACAAGCAGAATGGCCCGGAGTGTCCCATTAACCACATTAATGGTCAGACGGTAACGCGTCAAACGGAACGCACCAGGGAGCAGGCGTACGTCACCCGCCTCTATGACCGTCTCGACGAGCTGCGCGAGCGCACCCAGCGACAGCTGAAGGAGGTGCTGGCCAGCGGCGCCGTCGGCACCATGCAGAACAGGTCGGAGCGCGACACGTTCGCCGAGATGTACGCTCTCAGGCTCGCCCGGCTCTGGGCGGTCGAGCGCGGCCTGGCGTTCGGCCGCCTCGACCACGTCGAGGAGGGCCGCCTCTACATCGGCAAGCTCGGCCTGACCGACGACGACCAGCGCCGTCTGCTGATCGACTGGCGGGCGCCGGTCGCGCAGCCGTTCTACCGCGCCACCCCCGCCGCCCCCATGGGCGTGACCAGGCGCCGCCACCTGCAGACCAAGGGCCGTACGGTGGTCGGCGTCGACGACGACCTGCTCGACCTCGACTCGCTCACCGACGACGACCGTGCCACGCTCAACGGTGAGGCGGCCCTGCTGGCCGCGCTCGACGAGCGGCGTACGGGCCGCATGCGCGACATCGTGGCCACCATCCAGTCCGAGCAGGACCGCGTCATCCGCGGCGACCTGAACGGCGTCCTGGTCGTGCAGGGCGGCCCCGGCACCGGCAAGACGGTCGTGGCCCTGCACCGGGCCGCGTACCTGCTCTACACGCACAGGGAGCGGCTGGAGCGCAGGGGGGTGCTCATCCTCGGGCCCAACCTGACGTTCCTGCGCTACATCGAGCAGGTCCTGCCCTCGCTCGGTGAGAACGACGTGCTGCTGTCCACGGTCGGCGAGCTCTATCCCGGCGTCACCGCCACCGCCCGCGAGCGGCCCGAGGTGGCGGCGCTCAAGGGGGACGCGCGGATGGCCGCGGTGATCGCCAAGGCCGTACGCGACCGGCAGCGGGTGCCGCGCAAGCCCATCGAGCTGACCGTCGGCCGTCTCACCCTCACCATCGACCGGGCCATGCTCGACGCGGCCAGGAACAAGGCGGCCCGCTCACGCCGCCCGCACAACCAGGCCAGGGCCGTGTTCGTCAGGTCCCTGCTCAACGCGCTGGCCCGGCAGCAGGCCCGCAAGATCGGCAAGGGGCTCATCGACGAGGACGACCTGGCCGACATGCGCGAGGAGCTGCGTACCGAGCCGGTCGTCAAGTCCGCGCTCAACCGGCTGTGGCCCTACCTCACGCCGCAGCGCCTCCTGCTCGGCCTGTACGGCTCGCCCGAGCGCCTGGAGTACGCGGCCTCGTCCCTCACACCCGGCGAGCGTGCGCTGCTGCGCCGCGACGGCGGCACGTGGACCGAGTCCGACGTGCCGCTGCTCGACGAGGCGGCCGAGCTGCTCGGCGACATCGACGAGCGGGTGCTGCGCGCCAGCGCCATGCAGGCGGAGGAGGAACTGGCCGCCGCCAGGCAGGCCGAGGAGAGCGAGCGCGAGGCCGAGCTGGCCTACGCCCGCGAGGTCCTGGAACTGACCGGCCTGTCCGACGTCATGGAGGCCGAGCGCCTGGCCGAACGCCAGCGCGGTGGCGGTCCCCACCTCACCACCGCGGAGCGCGCCGCCGCCGACCGCACCTGGGCCTACGGGCACGTGATCGTGGACGAGGCGCAGGAGCTGTCGCCGATGGCCTGGCGGGCCGTCATGCGGAGGTGCCCCACCCGTTCGATGACGATCGTCGGCGACATCGCGCAGACCGGCTCTGCGGCCGGCGCGCGCTCGTGGGCAGAGGTGCTCGACCCGTACGTGGCCGGGCGCTGGCGTCAGGAACGGCTGAGCGTCAACTACCGCACGCCGGTCGAGCTGATGGCGCTCGCGGCGCGTGTCCTGGCCACCGTCGACCCCGCGCTCGAAGCTCCGGCGTCCGTACGCGAGCTGGGCGCACAGCCCTGGTCGGCGCCGCTTACCGCGCTCGCCGAGCTGGTCCAGGCAGAGGTGGGCGAGGGCGGCAAGGTCGCCGTGGTGGTGCCCGACAGGCTGCTCGGCCCGCTCGGGGACGAGGTCTCCGCGGCCGTGGCCGGCACCGTGGTGGTGACGCCCGGGGCGGGCCGGGCGAAGGGCGCGGAGGCGCTCGACGCGCCGGTGGCCGTGATGGGGGTGACGGACGCGAAGGGGCTGGAGTTCGACTCGGTGATCGTGGCCGAACCCGACCTCATCGCCGCCCAGTCGCCGCGAGGGCCGAGCGACCTGTATGTTGCTCTCACCCGTGCCACGCAACGGCTCGGCGTCGTGCACGAGCGGCCGCTCCCCGAGGCGCTCGGAGGCTTGCCGAGCCGCTCGCAGACGCCCGCAAATGGGCTCTGATCCGCTTTACGGCAGGCGGCCGATCATGTCCCACCTGCGAAAACTTGATGTTTCTGCTGATCGGGACACGGTTGACATCTGAGGTGGAGTCGGTAGTTTGCTGCGCAGTCCAGCACGGGACTTGGCCGGTTGGCCGTCTCTGACATCGCCGGATCCTGCGTCCGTGACGGAGCGTGACTTCGTCCACACAGCCAGGTGCAGGGCCGTCGGTCCGTCGAGTCGGGGCACCCCAACCGGGCGGGGGGTTGGACCCGGGACGGGCCCGGGAGCCCAGTAGACAACGGAATTCCGCGCTCGCCGCCGACGAGACGGGTCCGGTCCGAAGGGTTTCCGGGCCCTCTTCCCGTTCTCGTGCGCAGGACCGCCGTGCGCCGGGTGGTCCCGTCAGCCGCGGGATCACCCTGCCGCGTCCGCTCGCCATTTTTCGATCTCCCCGCGCCGCGCTGCGTGAAGTGGGGCCGTGGGACGGTAGCGTTTCCGCAAGCAGGCGTGCGATGACGGCGGAGGAGACCTCGGAGTGGTTCAGGACAGAACGAGCCTCCCGCCCACACCCGGGCGCGACTCGACCCCTGGCGATGGCCCCGCGCCTGCCTTCGCGCCGCCTCCGGCCGCGACGGCGCCTCCTACGTCCGATCCGGCCGCCGCGGCCGCCGAGCCTGCCCCCGATGCCCCCCGGCCGGGCGCCGCCGACCGGCCCGAGCCGGTGTCCGTGTCCGATGCGCGGCCCGAGCCGGTGTCTTCGCCCCAGCCCCAGCCTGTGCCTGTGTCTGATGCCCGCGCCGTGCCCGCTTCCGGGGCGGGGCGGGGCGCGCAAGGCGGAGGCGCGGGCGGCGGTGAGGAGACGGGCGGGCCGCGTGGCGAGGACGATACCGCGACCGCCGCCGGTGACGGTGTGCCGTCGAAGGGGGGTCCCAAGACCGCCGCGGGGGAGCCGGGACGCGAGCCCCGGCGCATGACGGCGGCCAGAATCGCGGCGGCCGTGGCCGGCGGGCTGGCGTTGTTCGCCGCCTTCCCACCGCTCGACTGGTGGTGGTGCGCCCCCCCGGGCATCGCGCTGATCGTCGCCTCCCTGCACGGCACCCGCCCCAGGCGGGCGGCCTGGCTCGGCTACGTCGGCGCCGCGGCGTTCCTGTTCCCCGGCGTGGCGTGGGTGCGCACGATCGGCGACGACGTCTGGCTCATGCTCGTCGGCGCGGAGAGCCTCTTCTACGCCGCCATGGCCGCCGCCGCCGCGCTCGTCTTCCGCCTGCCCGGCTGGCCGGTGTGGTTCGGCGGCCTGTGGGTGGCCATGGAGTGGCTGCGCGGCCTGGTGCCCTTCGGCGGGTTCCCGTGGGCGCGGGCGGCCTTCAGCCAGGGTGAGTCGCTCTTCACCACCTACGCGGCCCTGGGCGGCGCGCCGCTGGTGTCGTTCGCCGTCGTGTTGTGCGGCGCTCTGCTGGCCCAGGCGTTCCTGTCGCGCGGGCGCGTGCTGTGGCGCAGGGCGGCCCCCCTGGCGCTGGCGCTGGCCGTGCCCGTGCTGAGCCTGGCCGTGCCGCGGCCGGGCGACGAGGGCCGTACGGTCAACGTCGGCATCGTGCAGGGCAACGTTCCCGGCCGGGGCATGAACGTGCTCGGCGACGAGCCCGCCGTCGTCCTGCGCAACCACGCCAACGAGACCAAGCGCCTGGCCCAGGCCGTACGCGAGGGCAGGCTCCCCAAGCCCGACCTGGTCGTCCTGCCGGAGAACTCCACCGACATCGACCCCTACCGTGACCGGTTCGCCCAGGAGACCATTCACGACTCCGTGCGGGACGTCGGGGTGCCCACGCTCGTCGGCGCGGTCGTGGGGATCGGCGACGAGCACCGCGCCACCCGCAGCCTCGTGTGGGATCCGGTGACCGGGGCGGGCGACTACTACGACAAGCAGCATCTGGTGCCGTTCGGGGAGTTCACGCCGCTCAAGGAGATCGTGCTGGCCCTGTGGGAGCGGGCCGGGCTGGTGGGCCGGCAGTCCGTGCCGGGCGACAAGCCGGGCGATCTGAGGATGGGGCCGGTGACGATCGGCGCGGTCAACTGTTACGAGGTGGCCTACGACGGCACCGTGCGCGAGACCGTGCGCGCCGGGGGCACGCCCCTGGTGGTGCAGACCAACAACGCCAGCTACGCGCTGTCCAACCTGCCGCCTCAGCAGCTGGCGATGTCGAAGCTGCGCGCGGTGGAGCACAACCGGGCCGTCGTGACCGCGGCCACGACAGGGATCTCCGCGTTTGTCATGCCTGACGGTAAAGTCTCCTGGCAGACCCGCGAGCTGGTCGCGGACATGAACGTGGTCAAGGTGCCCGTACGCACTGAGAAAACGCTTGCGACCACGGTGGGGGCGTTTCCTGAGTGGGCATTGATGGTGATGGGAGCGGCGGCGGCCGGAGTCGCCGCGTGGCGTGGCAGGCGGCAAGTAGACCGGATGAGGAACGACTGACATGGAGACTCTCGGCCGGGTGCTCGTCATCGTGCCGACATACAACGAGCGCGACAACCTTCCCGTGATCGTGGAGCGGCTGCGGGCCGCCGTGCCGGCGGCCCATGTGCTCGTGGCCGACGACAACAGCCCTGACGGCACCGGCGAGGTCGCCGACGGGCTGGCGGCGGGCGACGGCCACGTGCACGTCCTGCACCGGCCAGGCAAGCAGGGGCTCGGCGCGGCGTACATCGCCGGGTTCCGTTGGGGGCTGGACGAAGGTTACGACGTGCTGGTCGAGATGGACGCCGACGGCTCGCACCAGCCCGAGGAGCTGCCCAAGCTGCTGGAGGCGCTGGCCGAGGGCGCCGACCTGGCGATCGGCTCGCGTTACGTGCCCGGCGGCAAGGTGGTCAACTGGCCGCACCGGCGCGAGATGTTGTCCAAGGGCGCCAACATCTACACGCGGGTCATGCTGGGCCTGCCCGTGCGCGACGCGACCGCCGGGTTCCGCGCCTACCGTTCGGCCACGCTGGACAAGGTGGGGCTGGCGGGGGTGGAGTCTCAGGGTTACTGCTTCCAGGTCGACCTGACGCTGCGTACGTCACGGAACGGGCTGCGGGTGGTCGAGGTGCCGATCACGTTCGTGGAGCGTACGGTCGGCAAGAGCAAGATGAGCGGCAAGGTCATGTCCGAGGCGTTGTGGCGGATCGGGCTGTGGGGTGTCACGGGCCTGCCCGGGCGCCTGCGCGGCAGGCGCGGCCGGGGCTGAGCCGGCCTCGCGCGTCGGGGCTCGGGAATGCTGGACGCGCGCTGGTGTGCGCGGCGTGGCGCGGCCGTACGACCGCCTGGAAAGGGCTGTTTGTCCGTCAATCGGCCGCCGGGCGGAACGGTTCGGGGGCGCCGGGCGTTGTTCCTGCTGTACGCGCGTGTGGAAACGAGGAAACGATGCGGCTCCTGCTCTTCCTGGCCTTCCTGCTCTTCCCCGTCCTGGAGATCTGGCTGATGTTCCAGGTCGGGGCCGCGATCGGCGGGCCGGCGACCGTGACCCTCCTCATCGCCGGCAGCCTGCTGGGCGCCTGGCTGATGCGCCGCGAGGGGCGCAGGGCGTGGCGGGTCCTTCAGGAGTCGGTGCAGAGCGGGCGCATGCCCGAGCGTGAACTGGCCGACAGCGGCCTGATCCTGGTGGGCGGCGGGCTGCTGCTGGTGCCGGGTTTCGTCACCGACGTGCTGGGGCTGGCGTGCGTGCTGCCGGTCACCCGGCCACTGGTGCGCCGCCTGAGCTCGTCGTTCTTCGAGCGCAGGGTCAGGCGTATGGCCGCGGCCTCCCCGTACGCCGGCACGTTCCCGCCGGACGGTGGTTTTGCCGGCGCGGACTCCCCTGACGCGGGCGCGCCGCGGGGAGCACGGGTGGTGCACGGCGAGGTGATCCGCGAGGACCGCGACTCCTGACGGGTTCACCGCGCGAGAAAAACCCCCGGGCTGTGCCCGGGGGTTTCACCGTGAGAGGGGATCAGGCGCTCTTACGACGCTGGGCTCGCAATACGGCGAGCCGCTCGTTGAGCACCTCCTCAAGATCCTCGATGGACCGCCGCTCCAGGAGCATGTCCCAGTGTGTCCGCGGCGGCTTGGTCTTCTTCGATTCCGGCTGCTCGCCGTCCACGCGGATGGCGGTCGCGCCGCACATGCGGCACTCCCACGTCGCGGGGATTTCAGCCTCGGCGGCAAGCGGAACCTCGAAGCAATGCCCCTTAGGACAGGTGTAGGACACCTCCTGGCGTGGGGCCAGATCCGTGTTACGGTCGTTCTCGTAGCTGGTTGCCCCGAGCCGGGTGCCACGAAGCGCGCGCTCGCCCATGTTTAAATGCCTCCTACAGGGCCCCCATGCGTGGGGGGTCTGTCTCCCACGGTGTCTAACGCTTGGTACCGTGATGGGATTCCCACCTGCGGGGTGATCCAATCGCGCTTGGGGCCTCGGTTCTTCCCATGAGGTCCGTCAGCGGGGCTCCTGGCAGCGGGTTCGGGGGCGCAGGGCCAGCTCAGGGCCCACACAGCGGAGTTTCAGCCGATCGTTGAGGTCGTGGCGGGTTTCCCGCGACGACCGCCGATCATCGCCGCCGCGAGCCACAGCCCGCCGGCCATGATGAGCACACCGTGCGCGATGCGCAGCGGGTACGGCCCGAAGAACTGCGGGATGAACAGCGCGAAACCGAGTGCCAGCGCCGTGCCGCTCCACCGGGGCAGCGTTTCCGACCGCCAGACGGACACCGCGGCCATCACCGCGCCGGCGGCGAGCAGGACGAGCCCGGCCGCGAACATGGTGACGGGGACGCCCCCATACCTCAACTGCGCCGCCAGCTCCATCAGCGCGGGTGCCTGGTCGCGCAGGGAGCGCTGGGCGACCACGTGCAGGCCGAAGGTCTCCGCGCCGTAGTAGGGGAGTGTCAGGCCGGCGCCCGCCCAGCTCACCGCCGCGGCCCGCAGTGACAGCCGGTCGCCGAGCAGCCGGTGCAGCCCGAGCAACGCGAGGGCGAGCAGGACGAAGCCGATCATCGCGGCGGTGTGCCCGGCGAGCCAGGCGGTGGAGGCCATGGCGGCGGCGTCGTCGCCCGAGGGGCGGACCGCGGGATAGACGAAGAAGAGGATTCCGGCCGCGGCCAATGCCGCGGCGCTTGACTTGGATGACATCGGTGCTCCTTGAAGTGTGCGCCGCTCCTGGGTGAGAGCAACGCTCTCGCATTGTGGCGCCTATGTCAAGAGCGGTGCTCTCGTTTTGGATCGGCTACCTCCCGCCTCTTCGGGTCACCAGCGGCACCGGTGTCCTGTCGCCCAGCCGGGTCAACGCCGCCAGCGGCTTGACGGCGGCGCCCACCAGCAGCGCCAGACCCGGCCTGCCGGACGCGCGGGCCATGCCGGGCCGGCCGCCTGGAGCGCCTGGTGGCGGCGGGGGTGGTGGAGAAGCAGCCCTACCAGCAGCGGCCGGTGCGTCACGAGTACGTCCTGACGGAGGCGGGCCGTGACATCGTGCCCGCCCTGACGACCCGGATGGCCTGGGACGATCGCCGGGCCACCCCCGCCGGCGGCCCGCCCGCGCTGCTGGTGCACTCCTGCGGTGAGCGGTTCACCCCCGTGGTCACCTGCCCGCACTGCGGCGGCGAGGTCACGGCGGGCATGTGACGGCGGGCATGTGACGGCCGTGCCCGGCCCTGGAGAGGCCCAGGGGCCGGGCACGATGCTCCTCGGGGCTCCGGCCGCCGGGGACACCGGCTGAGCGCTCAGATCCGTTCGGGGACCTCGTTGCCGGCGGCGCGGATGGCCTTGGGCAGGTTGATCAGAGCCAGGAGCACGAACCCGACAACGAAGAATATGATCATGGAGACGATGGCGATGCGGTAGCTGTTGGTGAGCTGCAGTGCCACGGTCACCGTCAGCGAGCCGATGAACGCCGACCCCTTGTCGCTGATCTGCAGCAGGCTGAAGTATTCGGCCTCCCGCCCCTTGGGGATCACCTGCGAGAACAGCGAGCGCGACAGGGCCTGGGTGCCGCCCAGCACGATCGCGATCGCGAAGGCCATGAGATAGAACTGCAGGGCCTGCCTCTCGCCGACGAACATGGCCATCACCACGATCGCGGTCCACACCACGAGGCTGGCCAGCACCGTGCGCTTGGTGCCGAAGGCGACGGCCAGCCGCCCGAGCAGCAGCGCGCCGAAGAACGCCACGAACTGCACCATCAGGATTGCGCTGATCTGTACGGTCTTGTCCAGCTTGAGGGCCTCGGAGGCGAAGGCCGCGCTGTTGCCGATGACCGTCTGCACGCCGTCGTTGTAGACGAGGTAGGCCACCAGGAACAGCAGCGTCAGCGGGTAGCGGCGCAGCTCGGCCAGCGTGCGGCCGAGCTGCCGGAAGCTGCCGCCGACCGAGCGCAGCGCGGTGCTCTCGTGCGCGGGCGCCGGCCGGTTGCGCAGCCGCAGCAGCGGCACGATGGTGAAGACGGCCCACCACAGCCCCGCCGACATCATGCTGATGCGC
Organism: Nonomuraea sp. K271; assembly: GCF_009908215.1. Lineage (NCBI taxonomy): Bacteria > Bacillati > Actinomycetota > Actinomycetes > Streptosporangiales > Streptosporangiaceae > Nonomuraea > Nonomuraea sp. K271. The sequence goes on from NZ_JAAAHR010000210.1 coordinate 9,550, forward strand.
ACCGCCATGCCCTCGGCCAGCCCGAGGCTCTCGTGCTGGAGATAGAGCACCAGGTTGAGGGCCAGCAGCAGGCCGCCGCCGAGGTAGCCGATGGCCCAGCCGCGCGAGGAGACGGTGTCGCGTTCGGCCGCCGTGGAGATCTGCGGCAGGAACGAGTCGTAGACGACGACCGAGGAGCCGTAGGCCAGGTTGGCCACGACGAACAGCACGCCGCCGAGCATGTAGCGGTCGCCCTCGACGAAGTACAGCCCCATGGTGGCAAGGGCGCCGATGTAGGCGAAGCCGCCGAGCATCTCCCGCTTGCGCCCGATGTGGTCGGCCAGCGCGCCCACGATGGGCAGGAACACGATCTGCAGCAGCACCGCGACCGTCATGATCAGCCCGAAGTACGCGGCGGGCCTGATGTCGGCGCCGAGCACGTCGACGTACCCCAGGCCCGGGTTGTCGATCGCCAGTTGGTCGAAGCCGGCCACGCACCGGTCGGCGGCCATGCCGGGGAAGTCCTGGGCGCAGGCGGCGGTCTTGGCGACGGGGATGAGGTAGGGGCCGAGGAAGACCGAGATGATCGTGGTGTAGAAGGCGGAGTTGGCCCAGTCGTAGAAGTACCAGCCGCGCTGCTCGCGCCGGCGGGCTGCGGGGGAGTCGTCGAGGGCCCCGGGGGGTGCGGGTGCGGGCATGGTGTCGTGTCGCTCCTAGGAGGGCAAGGGCGGGGGCGTCGCGCTCAGGCGGCCAACCGGCCGGGATGCCACTGGCCGCGACGCTGCAGGACGTCGCGCAGGCCGGTGACTTTGTCGGTCATGATGCCGTCGACGCCCAGGTCGAGCAGGTGCTCCATGTGGGCGGTGTCGTTGATGGTCCACACGTGCACCTGCATGCCGATGGCGTGCGCCGTGCGGACCAGCGCCCGGGTCGTGACGCGCAGGCCGCGGAAGCCCACCGGCACCTGCGCGCACGGCACGCCGGCGCGGGACAGGCGGGCGAGCAGCCGGCCGTAGCCGGAGGTGGTGGCGGCGGCGCGCAGTGCGGCGACGCCGCGCGGGCCGAGCGCCGAGCACACCTGCCGGCCCAGCGCCGCCCTGGCCAGGGCCAGGCGCTCATCGGAGAAGGACGTCAGGCAGATCCGGTCGTAGGCGCCGGTACGCCGGACCGCCGCGGCGAGCGGGGCGATGGCGGCCGGCTCCTTGACGTCGATGTTGAAGCGGATCTCCGGCCAGGTGCCCAGCAGGTCCTCCAGCAGGGGGATCTCGTGGACCCCGTCGATGCGGGCCCTCTTGACCTCGCGGTAGGGGAGTTGGGAGACGCGGCCCCGCCGGTCGGTCACGCGGTCGAGCGTGTGGTCGTGGAAGGCGAGCAGCACGCCGTCGGCGGTGGCGCGGGCGTCCGTCTCCAGATAGGCGTATCCGAGGCCGACCGCCCGCTCGAACGCGGCGGCGGAGTTCTCGGCGCTCTCTGCGGCTCCGCCACGATGGGCGAAGGCCAGCGGGCCCGGGTGGTCGAGAAAGGCGAATCGGCGGCTGAGCACGTCCTGAAGTATGCCCTTCCGGGTGAACGGTGAGGATTACGATTCGGGGAGATTCTCCCACTCCTGGCGGCGTGCCTCTGCCAGGGCGATGGCCGCCGCCACCGCGACGTTGACCGAGCCGACCCGGCCGACCTGGGGGATGTAGCAGGCGCCGTCGACGGCGTCGAGCAGGGCGGGGGAGCAGCCGTGGTCCTCGCTGCCGACCACCAGGCACACGTCGCGGCCGAGCCCCGCCCGGTGCAGCGGCACGGCCTCGGCGGTCAGTTCGACTGCCAGCACCGTGTAGCCCTCTTCGCGGGCGGCCTTGACCGCCTCGGCGGCCGGCATCGCGTCGTGCCACGTGACGAGCCGCTCGGTGCCCAGCGCGGTCTTGCCCACCTTGGGGTTGGTCGGAGGGGTCGCGTTGCCGGCGAGCCAGATCTCGTCGACCCCGAAGGCGGCGGCGCTGCGGAAGATCGAGCCGATGTTGAACGGGCCGGTGACCGACTCGATGATCAGGCCGAGGCGGTGGTGGGTGTTCCTGCGCCAGGTGCGGTTGAGCCGCTTGACGTCGGTGGGGCGCAGCTGCCTTCTCATCGGGTCACCTTCAGGATGCGGTAGGCGGCTCGGCTGGCCTCGCGGGAGGCCTGCCAGCCCTGCTCGCCGAGCCAGCGCTGCAGGGAGTCGGAGCCGAGGTGTTTCTGGACGACCAGGTAGGCCACGCCGTCGGGCGTCAGCAGGGTCAGCCACCTGGTGAGCATGTCGTGCAGAGCCTGCTTGCCGATGCGGATCGCGGGATTGGACCAGATGGCGCGGAACCTCACGTCGTCCGGCACGTCGTCCACGTGCACCGACCTTACTGTGTAAAGGCGGGCGGCTTGGGCATTGCGCGCGGTCAACTCCAGACTCCGCCGGTTCACGTCGACGGCCCACACCGTCGCCTCCGGGGCGCGCGAGGCCATGGTCAGCGCGATGGGGCCGTAGCCGCAGCCGAGGTCGAGCAGGTCGCCCTGCGGCGGAGGTGGCGGGACGCTCTCCAGCAGCACGCGCGTGCCGAGGTCGACCCGCTCGGGGGAGAACACGCCGCTGTCGGTCTCCAGCCGAAGGTGCAGGTCGGGCAGGACCAGGTCGACCGAGCCCGGCCTGCTCGCGGTCTTCGGCTGCTCGGAGAAGTAGTGGGCCACGGGGCAGAACGTTACGGGATCCTGGCGCCGAACAGCACGGCCGCTCCCGCCACCAGCAGCCCGGCCATGATGGCGGCCACGATGAACCACTGGGTGATCTCCTGGTTGACCAGCTTGTAGCCGAGCGAGGTGCCGATCTGCTCGTAGACCTCGCGCAGCTGCGAGCCGGACTCGGCGGTGTAGGCGCGGCCGCTGGTGCCGTCGGACAACGACTGCAGGGTCTGCTTGTTGACCGGCACGTTCACCGGCCGGCCGTCGATGTCGACGGTGCCCTCCTGGGTGCCGTACGCGATCGTCGAGACCGGCACACCGGCCTGCTGCGCCGCTTCGATGGCCTCGTTGACCGACCGGCCGGAGGTGTTGTCACCGTCGGACAGCAGCACGACGGCGGCCGGCGGCGGGTCGGTGACGGCCTGCTGGTCGAACGAGCGCACCGACTCGAGCGAGTTGAAGACGGCCTCGCCGATCGCGGTGCCCGGCCGGGTGGTGAGGTTGCCGATGGCGGTGATCACGGCCTGGTGGTCGGTGGTGGGGGAGACGACCACGTTGGCGGAGCGGGCGAAGGAGACCACGCCGACGTTGAAGCGGTCGGGCAACTCCTTGGCGAACGCCTGGGCGGCCGCCTTGGCGGCGCTGATCCTGTCGGGGTCGACGTCGGCGGCGTCCATCGAGAGGGACACGTCGAGCGCGATCATGATGGTGGCGCGGTCGCGCGGCACGCGTACCTCACCGGCGGGTTTGGCGGCGCCGACGACCAGGAGCGACATCATGACGAGGAACAGCGCGGGCGCCACGTGGCGGCGCCAGCCGGGCCCGGCGGGAGCGACGAGATTGAGCAGTGCCAGGTTGGTGAAGCGCACGGTGTAGCGGCGGCGGGCGAACTGCGCCGCGATGTAGCCGGCCACCAGCAGCAGCACCAGCACGAACAACCACAGCCAGGCGGGGGCGAGAAAGGTCACCAGGCCTCCTTCCCGGGCCTCGTGACCACGATAGCGCCGGTGATGGTCTCCTCGTTTCGCTCGCTCACACGGGTCTCCGGTGGGCCAGGTGGCTCATGCGGCGCTGGCGCAGGACGAACTGGGCCACGTCGAACACCCAGTCGCGGTCGGTGCGCAGCACGAGGTGGGCGATGCCGGCGCGGCGCAGCGCCCGGCGGGTGCCCTCGCGTTGCTGGGCGGCCGCTTCGGCGTACGCTTGCCGGACTTTGGGTGAAAGATGCACTTCGCGTACGTTCCCGCTCTCGGGGTCGGCGAACGCGACCCGGCCCACGTCGGGCAGCTCGAGCTCGCGCGGGTCGATCACCTCGACGGCCAGCACCTGGTGGCGGGCCGCCAGGCGCCTGATGGGGCGCTCCCACGGGCGTTCGGCGTCGGGGTCGAGGTCGGGCCGGGCGTCGAGGAAGTCGGAGACGATCAGCCGCATGCCGCGGCGCCTGCGGCTGGCCGACAGCACGTCGACGCCCTCGGCCAGGTCGGGCGGGTCGGGCACGACCTGGCCGCGGGGGGCGTCCATGAGGGAGTGCAGCAGCCCGTAGAGGGCGGGGCGGCCGGTACGGGCGGGCATGCGGTGGATGTGCTCATCGTGGATCACCAGGGCGCCGAACCGGTCTCCCATTCTGCTCGACAGGAACCCGATCGCGCCGACCGCCGCCACGACCAGGTCGCGCTTGTCGGTGTCGGCGGTGCCGAAGTCCATGCTGGGCGACAGGTCGGCCAGCGCCCACGTCTCCAGCTCGCGGTCGGCGATCAGGTCGCGTACGTGGGGGATGGTGGTGCGGGCGGTGACGGCCCAGTCCATGCGGCGCACGTCGTCCTCGCCGGGCACGTAGACGCGGCTGTCGCCGGCCTCGCTGCCGGTGCCGGGCAGCAGTCCCTGGTGGGCGCCGTGCAGCAGGCCGTCCAGCCGCCGGGTGACGGTCAGCTCCAGCCGGCGCAGCGCCTGCTCGGCGGTGTTCACCGGTTCTGGTTCCAGACGACGACGGGCGGGGGCACGGCGTGCAGGATCTGGCGTACGACCTGCTCGGGGTCGACGCCGTCGGCCAGCGCGTCGAAGGTGAGCATCAGCCGGTGGGACATGACGTCCACGGCGACGTCGCGCACGTCGTCGGGCAGCAGGTAGTCGCGGCCCCGCAGCAGGGCCAGCCCGCGCCCGGCGGAGACCAGGCCCAGAGTGGCGCGGGGGCTGACGCCGATCTCGATGGTGTCGGCCAGCTCGGCCAGGCCGTATTCGCCGGGGTTTCGGGTGGACATGACCAGGCGCACCACGTAGTCGGCGACGAGCTGGTGGACCGAGACGTCCTCGGCCGCCTTCTGCAGCGTGATCAGCTTGGCGGGGTCGAGCACCCGCTCGGGGACGGGCGGGGTGACGCTCATCCGGTGCAGGATCTCCAGCTCCTCGTGCGCGGTGGGGTGGGGCACCCGCACCCGGAAGAGGAACCGGTCGCGCTGCACCTCGGGCAGGGGGTAGACGCCCTCGGACTCGATGGGGTTCTGGGTGGCCAGCACGATGAACGGCTTGGGCAGCGGGTGGGTGACGCCGGCGAGGGTGACCTGCCGCTCGGCCATGACCTCCAGCAGCGCGGACTGGACCTTGGCGGGGGCGCGGTTGATCTCGTCGGCCAGCAGGAAGTTGACGAACACGGGGCCGAGCTCGACGTCGAACTTCTCGTTGGACGGGTGGAAGACGCGGGTGCCGATGATGTCGCTCGGCACGAGGTCGGGGGTGAACTGGATGCGGGCGAACGTGCCGCCCACGACGGTGGCCAGGGTGGACGCGGCGAGGGTCTTGGCGACGCCGGGGACTCCTTCCAGCAGGCAGTGCCCGCGGGCCAGCAGGGCCACGATGAGTCTTTCGACCATGTGGTCCTGTCCGACGATGACACGCCGGACCTCGTCGAGACTCTGACGCAGCAGTGCCGCGTCGTTTCCGCCCGGCAACTCTTCGGCGACGCTCATGTGCCCCATTCCACCAAACGCGCCGCAAACTCGCACGACGCCACGTCTGTGCTTTCATGGCAAACGTGGCAAGTCCCCTGCAGTACGGCGACCCGCCCCGGCTGGGGCCCTACGTGGTGCAGGCGCGCCTGCAGACGGCGCCGGCCGGGTTCGTGTACCTGGGCCGGGCTCCCGACGGGCGTGCCGTGTCGCTGGCGGTGCTCACCAGAGGCGCCGCGCTCGACGCCGCCGCGCGTGACCGGTTCGTGACGGCCGTCAAGGAGGCCGGCGAGAGCGGGGCGTCCGGGATGCGCGGATGGCTGGAGCGGGCGGGCCGGCCGCGGGGCGCGGTGCTGGACGATGCTCCCGAGGTGCTTGACATGGACGGCGGGCGGGCGCCGTGGGTTGCGGTGCCGTAC
>NZ_JAAAHR010000211.1:0-15299 GCF_009908215.1 Nonomuraea sp. K271
GCCGCCCACCGGCCGTCCTGCCCCTCGCCCTGTTTGTCGCCCTGTTTGTCGTCCTGTCCGCTTTTCTGCCGGCCCTCCCCGCCGCCGCACCGAGGTCGACGCCGGGGCCCGCGTTCAGTGCCAGGCCGGGATCGGGGGCAAGCACCTCACCGAGATCCGCGTCCCCCCGTACACCCGTTGCGGCGTGCGTCACGGACGCGGGCGCCAGGTCGGGGGCCGACGCCTCGTGCTCGTCCGCCACGAGCAGGTGCAGGGCCGCGTACACGAGCCAGACCGCGAACATCGTCAGCTGGGCCCGGTGCGCGATCCCCACCCCCTGCCCTGTCACGAGCGCGCCCACCATGAGCACCGTGGCGCCCACGCTGAGCCACGTGAACGACCACGCCACCCACGACCGCCACCTCATGCCGAGCAGCACCATCGCGGCCAGCCCGCACACCGTGGACAGCGAGCCGGCCAGCGCGTGCAGCCGGTGCGGCCATGACGGCTCCCGCAGCCCGCACGCGGGGTCGCTCAGCACCGCGCAGTCGAGGGGGAACACCGCGGAGGCGGAGGTGAGCAGCCCGAACGCGGCCAGCGCCAGCCAGCCCTGCCACTCGCGCGCCGCCCTCGGCAGGAGCAGCACGCCGGACACGCACGCCAGCCCGGCCAGCCCGTCGCTGATCCGGAACAGGCGCGTCCACGGCTGGTCGCGGGCGGCCAGCTCGCTGACGTACCCGTGGGCTCTGTCGACCGCCGGCGTGGTGAACTGGCCGGTGATCCACGCGCTGCCCAGCACCGCCGCCACGATGAACGCGGATGCTGCGAGCACGAACAATCTTCGCTCCACGTGAGCATTAGATCACCATGGGTGATAGTCGCTCAGGAGCGCCTCTGTCAGAGGCCGGGCGCGCCCCAGACGGGGAACCACCGGCTGAGGTCCTTCTCCAGCGGCAGCTCGCCCTCCAGCGCGCCCCTGGCCTGCAGTTCGAGCGCGTTGTCGCGCCGCTGACCGGGCAGCGGCGCGAACGGGTAGAAGGTGCCCCGTTTGTACAGGTAGACGACCGCCAGCCGGCGACCGTCGTCCGGGGCGGCGAACGAGGCCAGCGAGCACAGCAGCGAGGGCCCGAACCCGGCCCCCTCCAGGGACGAGTTGACCGCGTGAAGCTCGGTGACCAGGTCGCTGAGGGCGTCGGGCGAGCGGCGTACGAGCAGCCAGGTGTAGCCGTAGCCGTCGTCCGACTCCTCGACGCGCTCGCCCAGCAGCGCCTTGACGTCGCGTTCGAGCGTGGCGAACGCGCCGCCCTCCGCCGCCCTGAACGCCACCGAGCCGAGGCCCGTGGGCGTGAGCCCGGTCGCGGCCTGCAGCGTCACGGCCGCGGACGGCAGCGCGAACAGCGCGTCGAGGTTGGGCTTGACCGGTTTCGACCGGCCGAGCAGCGCATCGAGCCAGCCCATACGGGTTCAGCCCCTTCCGAGCTGCTTGGAGATGTTCGTCAGCTGCTCCAGGCGCCGATCGAGCCGCGGATGCGTGGAGAACAGGTTCGCGAGCGTCTCGCCCGGGGCCAGCGCCGGGGCGAAGTAGAAGGCGTTGAACGGCTCGGCCTCGCGCAGGTCGCGGGTCGGGATCCTGGCCATGTCACCGCTGATCTTGACCAGCGCGCTGGCCAGGGCCGACGGCCGCTGGGTGAGCAGCGCGCCCGCGCGGTCGGCGGCCAGCTCCCGGTAACGCGACAGAGCGCGCGTGAGCAGGAAGCTGACGGCGTACACGATGACGGAGACCAGGACGATGATCAGCCCGACCGGTACGCCGCCCTGGCCGCCGTTGCGGCGGCCGCCGAGCCCGGAGAAGAGGGCGAACCTGGTCATGAGCCCCGCCACGATGCCGAGGAACGAGGCGATCGTCATGACGGCCACGTCGCGGTGGGCGACGTGCGAGAGCTCGTGGGCGAGCACGCCTTCGAGCTCCTGCGGCTCAAGGCGGCGCAGGATGCCCGTCGTCACGCAGACGACGGCGTTCTTCTGGTTACGGCCGGTGGCGAAGGCGTTGGGGACGTCGGAATCCGCGATCGCCACCCGCGGTTTGGGCATGTCGGCCAGCGCGCACAGCCGGTCGATCATGCCGTGCAACTCGGGGGCCTCCTGCGGCGAGACCTCCCGCCCTCCCATCGCGAACAACGCGATGCGGTCGGACAGGAAATACTGCACGAGCAGCAGACCCCCTGCCAGCACCAGCACGGTCAGCGCCCGCACGCCCAGGGCGATCAGGACGCCGACGAACACCACGTAGAGCAGCCCGAGCAGGAACATCGTCACGACCATGCGGCCGGTCAGGCCGCGGTCGGGCGCGAACCGGGTGCGCACGGGGGCTCAGCCCGGGATGAGGCCTTGGTCGCCCAGCATCTCCCGGACCTCCTCGATCGAGGCGTCCGCGGGGGGAAGGATCAGCTCTGACGGCTCAAGGCTGTCGTCGGGGAGCGCCTTGCCCACGTGGCGCACCTTGTCGAGCAGTGCGTGCAGCTTGGCACGGAAGGACGTCTCGTCGCCCGCGTCGATAGCCGCCTCCAGCTCGGTGTCGAGCTCGTTGAGGACCGAGATGTCGTCGGCGGAGATCTCCACCTGACCCTCGCCCATGATCCTGACAATCATGCGCCCTCCCCTGGCTGACGCAACTGCTGGGTCTGGCCGGGCTGCTGCTGGGCCTGCTGAGGAGCCTGCTGCGGCTGCTGCTGCGGCTGGCCCTGCTCGAGGGCGCTCTGCGGCGCCGGGCCCTGGCCCAGCTCGGACTTCATCCTGGCCAGCTCGAGCTCGACGTCCATGCCGCCGCCCATGCGGTCGAGCTCGGCCTGGATGTCGTCGCCCTTGGTGCCACCGCTGTAGTCGTCGAGCGCCCCGCTGGCCAGCAGCTCGTCGATGGCGCCCGCGCGGGCCTGCATCGTCGCCGTCTTGTCCTCGGCGCGCTGGATCGCCAGGCCGACGTCGCCCATCTCCTCGGAGATGCCGGAGAACGCCTCGTTGATGCGCGTCTGCGCCTCGGCGGCGGTGTAGGTGGCCTTGATCGTCTCCTTCTTCGTGCGGAAGGAGTCGACCTTGGACTGCAGCCGCTGGGAAGCCGTGGTCAGCTTCTCCTCCTCGGCCTGCAGGTTGTCGTGCTGCACCTTCAGGTCGGCCATCTGCGTCTGCAGATTGGACCTGCGCTGCAGCGCCTCGCGGGCGAGGTCTTCACGCCCCACGGACAGCGCCTTGCGGCCCTGCTCCTCGTAACGCTGTGCCTGCTTCTCCAGGCCGGTGATCTGCAGCTCGACCCTCTTGCGCGACGTGGCGACGTCGGCCACGCCCCTGCGCACCTTCTGCAGCAGCTCCAGTTGCCGCTGATAGGAGTAGTCGAGGGTCTCGCGCGGATCCTCCATCTTGTCCAAAGCCCTGTTGGCCTTGGACTTGAAGATCATCGAAAGTCTCTTCATCACGCTCATGCGCGTCGGCCGTCCCCTTCTAGGTCGTGCTGGTGTTCCCAATGCAGCGCAGCCGCCTTGGGATTACCCTACGCATAACGCGCGAGGGCGTCACTAAGTTGCAGTCCAGGTAGGGTTGACGTCGTGTTGCGACGCCGTTCCCAAACCTCCGTGGACGATACCCCCGCCCCCACTGACGATCCTAAGCCCCAGGGCAAAGGTCGTCCCACACCCAAGCGCCGGGATGCCGAAGGCAAACGGCGCCAGCCGGTCTCCGCGCCCAAGGACCGCAAAGAGGCCTACCGACAGATGCGGGCCAAGCAGGCCGCCGAACGCGAAAAGGCCCGCAGGGGCATGCTCGCCGGTGACGAACGTTATTTCCCGGCCAGGGACAAGGGCCCCGCGCGCAAGTTCGCGCGCGACTGGGTCGACTCCCGCCGGCTGCCGAGTCAGTACTTTCTGCCGTTCTCGCTACTCATCCTGCTGGCGACGTGGATCCCCTGGCCGATGGAGATCCGCGCGCAGGTGCTCAACCTCGTCATCGCGGTCGGCTGGCCGATCATGATGATCGGCGTGCTGTTCACCTCCGTCTATGTCGCCTGGAAGGTGAAGCGGGAGGTGGCGCAGAAGATGCCCGGCGAGAGCCTGCGGGGCGTGGGCTTCTACGCGGCCATGCGGGCGCTGCAGATCCGGCGGCTGCGTTTCCCGCCGCCGCAGGTCCTGCCGGGCGGCAAGCCGGTACAGCCAAAGCGGTAACCATTTTTTCCCGATTTTCCGGGAGACTCCGAAAAGTCGGGAAAATTATGGGTTGTCGTACGCGGCGTTGTCCCAGCGCAGCACGCCCCGCCTGACCACGGGCCGCCGGCCGTCGATCTCCGCACCCGTCTCCAGGGCGTCGGCCACGGCCCGCATCAGCGCGTGGTAGGACGGCAGCCGGGGCCCCGCGCCCTCCCATCCGACGGCGCCGTCCATGGAGTCGAGCACGGCGCGCCTCCCGTCCACGCCGAGGAACGGGATCGCCCGGTCGCTCACGTCCTCGCCCGCGGGGTCGCGTCCTGCTTCGGCGCGCTCCCTGGCGCACTGCGCCCGCCAGGCGTCCCTGATCTGGCGGACGCCGAGGATCGGCGTCCCGTCCCGCGAGAAGCCGAACGCTCCCGCTCCGCGTGAGCCGTTGTGGCGCAGGAGCGAGGCGCGCAGGTCGTCGGGAAAGTCCATGCCCATCTGCGCCTCGGCGATCGCGATCGTGCGCGCCCTGCCAGGCGCTCCGAGCGTCCGGTACGTACGCGGAGCGTTGGCCTTCAGCCATCGCTCGATCCGCCGCCACTGGCGGTTCACCGCCCGCCTGACCTTCGGGTCGACCGGCCTGACCCCGGCCACGCGTTGTTCGGGGACGCACCCGTCATCGGCGACGACCCAGGGCTGCGGCTGCGCGCTGGCGAGCATCCGCGCGGTCGGCGCGTCCTGTTCCTCCTCGTACGCCTGCCCCCGGGCCGTGGCCGTCTCCTGCGCCTCCGTGGGGACCAGCGCGGCCACCAGGGTGAGCGCCACGACCGCCACGATGCCGGCCCACGCCAGGCCCATCCCGGTCCTCCCGGCCGGTCGCGGTCGCGCGGGCGGCGGGGACGGCGTCTCCGGCATGCGGGCGCGGCGGCGCAGCCGGACCACGATGGCGGTCACGACGGCGGCCGTCAGCGCCAGCCGTACGAGCTTCAGCACGTCGCGCACCCTATCCCGAACGGATCACCCCACGTGCCGGGATTAGAGTCGGATGCATGGAATTCCGACACCTCGGTCGCAGCGGCCTCATGGTCAGCGAGATCAGCTACGGCAACTGGCTCACCCACGGCTCCCAGGTCGAGGAGGACGCCGCCAAACAGTGCGTTCAGGCGGCACTCGACGAGGGCATCACCACGTTCGATACGGCCGACGTGTACGCGGCGACGAAGGCCGAGGCAGTGCTCGGCCGGGCGCTCAGGGACGTACGCAGGGAGTCGGTGGAGATCTTCACCAAGGTCTACTGGCCGACCGGCCCCGGCAAGAACGACCGCGGCCTGTCGCGCAAGCACCTCACCGAGTCGATCCACGCCTCGCTGCGGCGGCTGCAGACCGACTACATCGACCTGTACCAGGCTCACCGCTTCGACTACGAGACCCCGCTCGAGGAGACGCTCAAGACCTTCGACGACCTCGTACGCCAGGGCAAGGTCCTCTACGTCGGCGTCAGCGAGTGGAACGCCGAGCAGATCGCCCAGGCTCTCAAGATCGCCGACGAGATGGGCTTCGACCGGATCGTGTCGAACCAGCCCCAGTATTCGATGTTGTGGCGGGTCATCGAGTCCGAGATCGTGCCGCTGAGCGAGAAGGAGGGCGTCGGCCAGATCGTGTGGTCGCCGATCGCCCAGGGGGTGCTCACCGGGAAATACCTGCCGGGGCAGCAGCCGCCGGAGGGTTCGCGGGCGACCGACAAGAGCGGCGGCAGCTCCATGATCGCCCGGTGGATGAGGGACGACGTGCTGACCCGCGTACAGGAGCTCAAGCCGATCGCCGCGGACCTGGGGCTCAGCATGGCGCAACTGGCCATCGCCTGGGTGCTGCAGAACCCGAACGTCTCCAGCGCCATCATCGGGGCCAGCCGTCCCGAGCAGGTGCGTGACAACGTACGGGCGTCGGGCGTCAAGCTGGACGCGGACGTGCTGCGGCGGATCGACGACGTGCTCGGCCAGGTAGTAGAGCGCGACCCCTCCAAGACCGAGAGCCCCCGCACTCGCCCATAACCACACAAACAGCGAAAACCCCTTGAGCCACGAATGCGCTCAAGGGGTTTTCGCCGTTTCTGGCAGTCACTCCGGACGCAATGACATTCCTGCGTATTCGACGCGGTCCTCCTCGAGCAAGGCCACCTGCTCTACCCCGGATTCGAGCAGGTCACGCCAGTTCTCGCCGAGCCAGGACTCCGCGTCCGCCTGGCTCGGAAAAACCTCTCGCGGCAAAGGACGATCCGTTACCTCACCACCATGTGCATTTTCATAACGCCAACGCCATGTCATGCCATACGCTCCTTTTCCGCCAGTTCGCCGGCGCACCCTCCGCAGGCACTGGAACCCTACTCCCGAGTTCGGAGGTCCATCGATGCCGCGCGCGTTTCGTGTCGCCACCGGAGTCGCCCTCGGGGCGGCGACCCTGATCTTCCTGCCCTGCCCTGCCCTCGCCGCACCGCCCGTCACACCCCGGGGACCCCGTGCCCGGCGCGGCGCGCGGGTGGAGCGTCTGGCAGAGCGACGGCACCGCCTCCACCGCCAGGGTCCGGGTGGACGCGGGCGGGGACGTGGTCGCGGTCGACGACTATCCGGCCAGGGAGAAGGGCGGCGCGGCGCTGACCGCGGCCCCCGACGCCGCCGGGGGCGGGCCGCCGGTCATGGTGATCGCGGGTGGGGCGGGCGTACTGGTCCTGCTCGGAGGCTGCGCGCTGGTGGCCACTCGCCGCCGCACCACGGCGAAGACGTCCGGCTGACCGCGCCGGCCGTGTCCGTGCCGGCTCTGGAACGTTCCCGGCGGCCGCGCCCGTGCCCTGGGGCCGCGGGAACCGGTGCGGGTTTGTACGCTCGGCGCGGTGAAGCTCCTTCTCAACGGCACGGCGGGCGGCGCGGGCTGGCCGGAACCCGGGTGTTCGTGCGTCTCGTGCGCCGGGCTGCCCGCCGAGCATCGCCGCCCGTTCGAGCTGGTCGTGGACGGCGTGGCCCGCTACCCCTTCACCGGCCCGCCCAGCGGCTACCGGCCGCTCGCGGGCGGTCTGGGGCTGGCGGGTCCCGACGGAACCATGCTTCTCCACCTGCCCGCGGGACGTACACCGCCGCCGGACGGGCCCGCCCGCTACGACGTCGTGCTGATCGACCTCCTGGACCGCCCGGAGCGGCTCGGCACACTGCGGCGCGCGGGGCTGGCCGACGACGCGACCCTGGTGGTGGCCGTCGGGCTCGATCACCGGGTGCGGTCGGAGGAGGAACTGGCCAGGCGCCTGCGGCTGTGGAGGGCGATCGCCGTTCCTGACGGCACCGAGCTGGCGTGCCGCCCGGCCGGCCGCTCTCCGGGCGACCTTGCCGATGACGTGACCAGCCACGCAGGCAACCAGGGGAGCGCCCGTGTGGGCCTGCCGCGGCGGACGCTGCTGCTGGGCGGGGCGCGCTCGGGCAAGTCGGCGGAGGCGGAGCTGCGGCTGGCGGCGGAGCCGTACGTCACTTATGTCGCCACCGGGCCGACCGGCGGGGAGGACGGCGAGTGGGCGGAACGAGTGGGGGCGCACCGGGAGCGGCGGCCCGCGCACTGGGTCACCGCCGAGACCACCGACCTGGCCACCGCCATCACGGGCGCCACCACACCGCTGCTGATCGACGGGCTGGGGACCTGGGTGGCGGCGGTTTTCGACGAGTACGGGGCCTGGGAGGGGGACCGCGCGCCCGTGGTCGCGCGCTGCGACGACCTCGTGGCGGCGTGGCGGCGGGCCCCGGAGCCGATTGTGGCGGTGTCCGACGAGGTGGGGCTGGGCGTGGTGCCCGCCACGGCCGCCGGACGGGCCTTCAGGGACGTGCTGGGACGGCTGAACGAGCGCCTGGCCGCCGAGTCCGAGCATGTGGCGCTGGTGGTCGCCGGGCGCCCGCTGGAGCTCTGACGGCCGTCCAGGACGCCGTCACGAGCGCACTCCGGAACGCTGACGGGGACACGTCCGGGAACGCCGTCACAGGCCCGTGCGGGAGGTCGGACGGGGACACGTCCGAAAGCGCACGCATCGACGCGTGCGGCGATCCTGACAGGGGCCGGGAAGCGGCCGCACGCCCGGTCACGGAGAGGGTCAGGCGCGTGCGGCGCGGGCGTACCAGCGGCCGTCCACGCGGTCCACGTGCAGGGAGCGGCCGAAGCAGTCGGAGAGGTTGGCGGGGGTGAGCACGTCGTCCGCCGCGCCCATGGCGAGCACCCGGGCGTCGCGCATCAGCATCGCGTGCGTGGTCGTCGCGGGCACCTCCTCCAGGTGGTGCGTCACCGTCACCGTGGTGAGCACGGGCCTGGTGGCGGCGAGGTCCTCGACGGCGGAGATGAGGTCTTCCCTGGCGGGCAGGTCGAGCCCCGCGAACGGCTCGTCGAGCAGCAGCACCGCCGGGTCGGCCATGAGCGCCCTGGCCACGCGGATCCTCGCCCGCTCCCCCTGCGAGCACACGCGGAACGGCCGCTCCGCCAGTTCCTTGCATCCCAGGTCGGCGAGCAGGCGGTGAGCCCGGTCGCGCTCCACGTCGCCGTACTTGTCCCACAGCGGAACGCTCGTCCCCGTGTGACCGGTGAGCACCACGGTGTGCGCGGTCGCGCCCTCCTCCTCCATCAGCTCCTCGTCGATCAGCCGCTGGCTGGAGGCGACGAGGCCGATGTGCCGGCGCAGCTCGCGCACGTCGACCCGGCCGAGCGGGTGGCCGAGCACCTTGACCGTGCCCTCGCTGGGGTGCCGTACGGCGCCGGCCAGTGAGAGGAGCGTTGTCTTGCCCGCGCCGTTGGGCCCGAGGACGGCCCAGTGGTCGCCGTAGCCGACCTGCCAGTCGATGCCGTCGAGCAGCGCCTTGCCGACAACGCGGACGCCTACGCCTTCGAGTTCAAGCACGTGCATCCCGACAGACTAGTGGGCACCGGGATCGTCCGTTACCGATGTGAAATACGAACGCGTACCGGCGTTACGGTGTCGGCCAGGCACGAGGAGAGGGCGGCGGTCCGGTGAGAGGGTTTGCCAGGGTGGGGCGGCAGGCGGACGGCTGGCGGTTCTCGGCCGGCACGCTGACCGTCTTCCCCGTACGCGTGGAACGGGCGGACCGGAAGGTCGCGGGGCAGGCGATGGTGCTGGCGCCGGCCGTCGGGCTGATGCTCGGGCTCGTCGCCGGGCTGCCGTTGCCGCTCGTTGCGCTGTTGCACGGGCCGCCGCTGCTGGGGGCGGCGCTGGCGGTGGGGGCGCTGGCCGTACTGACCCGGGGGCTGCACCTCGACGGGCTCGCCGACCTCGCCGACGGGCTGGGCAGCGGCAAGCCGGCCGCGCAGGCGCTCGACATCATGAAAAAGTCGGACATCGGGCCGTTCGGGGTGATGACGCTGGTCCTCACGCTGCTCATCCAGGCCGCCGCGGCGGCCGGCGCCGGCTACGCGGCCTTCGTGACCGCCTGCGCGGCGGGACGGCTGGCGCTGGTGTGGGCCTGTCGCGCGGGCGTGCCCGCCGCCAGGCCGGACGGGCTCGGCGCGATGGTCGCGGGCACGGTACGCCCGCCAGCGCCGTGGCTCGTCACCGCGGCCGCCCTGCTCGCCGCCGCCGCGCTCGGCCTGGCCGCGTTTCTCGCGGGCGCCGTTTCCCTCCCCGGCGCCGATTCCCTCACTGCCGATTCCCTCACTGTCGTGGATTCCCTCACCGGCGCGGCGACCGCCGCCGGGTTCGCCGCCGGGGCCGCCGCTCCGGGCACAGGCATCGGGACAGCGGGTGTGCTCGTGTTGCCGGCCGGGCTGCTCGCCGGGCTCGGCGCCGCCCTGCTGCTGCTCCGGCACGCCGGGCGGCGGCTCGGCGGGATCACCGGCGACGTGCTGGGCGCGCTCGTGGAGACCGCCACGGCCACGACGCTGGTCGTGTGCGCGCTACTCGGCTGAGCTCCGCGCGTCGGCGGCGACGGGCCGCGCCTGGGCCGGCGGCTCCTGGCGTACGGGGAAGAAGCGGAGCAGCGCCGCGCCGGCCAGTGCGAGGACGACCCAGCCGACCAGGCCGGTCAGCCCGACCAGGAGTTCGTTGGGGGGCGCGGCGTCGTCGCCGAGCAGCAGGACGGGCGGGACGACCGCGTTGAGCGAGCCGTGGGCCACGACCGCGGGCCACACGCTGCCCGTACGCAGCCGCAGCCAGCCGAACAGCACCCCGGCCAGCACGCAGAAGCCGATGAAGAACAGCGCCGCCCACGAGCCCAGGCTCGGGTAGTTGTAGCCGAGCAGGGTGAGCGGCGCGTGCCAGAGGCCCCAGATCGCGCCGGAGAGGAGCAGGCCGGCGAGCACGCCGTTCGTGGAGGTGAGGCGGGGCAGCAGCCAGCCACGCCACCCCCACTCCTCCCCCAGCGCGGGGATCGCGTTGAGCAGCGGCCCGGCGAGGATCGCCACGACGATCTGCAGTGCCGCGACCGTGCCGAGGTCGGCGGGGATCTCCATGCCGCGCGCCTCGAGGGCCGCCCTGAGCAGGCTGAGCCGGTCGAGGTCGAGCGCGACCAGGCCGGCGGCGGCGCTGAGCCCCATCGCGAGGAACGCCAGCAGCGGCACCCCGAGCCAGGTGGCCGCCACGATCAGCCCGGTGCGCTTCCTGCTCCCGCCGAGCGTGAGCCCGGTCGTGCGGGCCCACTCCTTGGAGGGCGTGCGCGTGACGGCCCACACGCCGAGCAGCGCCGCGGTGGGCGTGAACATCATGACCGTGGCCAGCAGGGGCATCAGGGGCGAGCCGAGGCCCCCGCCGAGCCACAAGGGCAGCGCGGCCGCCCAGGACAGCCCGAAGGCGAGGACGATGAAGATGGGGAGAGGTCTGTTCATGGCTCCACTCGCTCCGCGATGAGGGCGTTGATGAGGGATGTGCCGCGTGCGGCGTCGTCGATGCTGACCGCGAGCCGACCGCCGGAACGGTACCTGATGATCAGGCACTCCCCGCCGCGCAACATGATGGGGGCGCTGCCGGGGGGCCCGCGGAAGCCCCGGCGGACCCGATGGGACGCAGCACGACCAGCACACCCACGCCGGCGCCCGTGGCGGCGGCGAGAACGGCCGGCCACGGGTTGGTGACGCGGCTGACCCGGACCGTGCGCCCTCCCTCCTTGAGCCGCGGTCGCGGCGGGCGCGCGCCGGCGGAAGGCGGCTGGTCGTGCTCAGCCCTGCCGAGGTAGCCGGCCGCCACGGCCACGGCGGCGGATCCCGCGAGGGTGGCGATGACCTGCCAGGCCGGCAGCTGCGCTGCTGTCCGGACAGGTACGTCGAGGATCGTGTCCAGGACCGGGACGAAGGCGGCGGTCACCGGCAGGCCCCAGGCCGCGGCGGTGGCTCGCGTGTGGTTCACGTCAACTCCTCCACGATGGCGATGAGGTCGTCACGGTCGTAACCGTGTTTTCTCGCGTCCTCCAGCAGTTCACGCGCCCGCTGCACCAGCAGGGCACGCCCGTCCGCACGGCCCGCGACGCTGACCCCCCGGCCCCTCCTGAACTCCAGCAGTCCCTCGTCCCGCAGGTCGCGCAGCGCCCGCAGCACGGTGTTGGCGTTGATGCCGAGCGCCTGGGCCATGTCGCGGGCGGGCGGCAGCCGGTCGCCCGGACGGTAGGAACCCTCACCGATGGCGCGGCGGATGGCCCCGGCCACCTGCTCGTGCAGGGGCCGGGCGTCATTCAGATCGAGCGTCAGCAGCATGAAGCCAATGACATTATCACTATGTCCTACGAACGCCCATACGACTATTGGTAGGATGAACCCCTGTTTGTGAGTACGGAGAAACCGTGGATAGCATCGGTTTACGTGACCACTGTGCGGCTGAACTCAGCAGATCCCGTCTCCTTCGACACCGACGCGTTGATCGTCGGCTTCAGGTCCGGCCCCGACGGCCCCCGGCCCGTGACGGGCGACGAGTCCCTCGAAACGGCCTTCGGCGGCAAGCTCGCCGCCTCGCTAGAAACAGTCGCCTTCACCGGCAAGACGGGCGAGCTGGCCAAGCTGCCGACGTTCGGCGCCACCGCCGCGCCGCTGCTGGTCGCGGTCGGCCTGGGCGACTCCCCCGACACCGACGGCCTGCGCCGGGCCGCGGGCGCCGCCGTGCGCTCCCTGGCCGGCACCGCGCGCGCCGCGCTCGTCCTGCCCGCGGGCGATCCCGACGAGGCCGAGGCCGTCGCGCTGGGCGCGCTGCTGGGGGCGTACGCGTTCTCCCGCTACCGCACCGACGGCGGGCAGAAGCCCCCCGTCTCCGAGCTCACGGTGGTCTCCGGCCAGCCCGAGGGCGTGGCCGAGCGGGCGAGTGTGCTGGCCGAGTCCGTCGCCCTGGTGCGCGACCTGGTCAACACGCCGCCCTCCGACCTGTGGCCGGCCAAATTCGCCGAGATCGCCGAGCAGTCGGGCGGCAAGGCGGGGCTGAGCGTCGAGGTGCTCGACGAGAAGGCGCTCAAGGACGGCGGCTACGGCGGCCTCATCGGCGTCGGCCAGGGCTCGGCCAACCCGCCGCGCCTGGTCCGCCTCTCCTACAAGCACCCCGAGGCCAGCAAGACCCTGGCGTTCGTGGGCAAGGGCATCACGTTCGACTCCGGCGGCCTGTCGCTCAAGCCGTCCGCCTCGATGGACTGGATGAAGTCCGACATGGGCGGCGCGGGTGCCGTGCTCGGCGCGCTGATCGGCATCGCCAGGCTCGGCCTGCCCGTCAACGCGATCGGCTACCTCTGCCTGGCGGAGAACCTGCCGAGCGGCACGGCGCAGCGCCCCTCCGACGTCATCCACAGCTACAGCGGCAAGACGGTCGAGGTGCTCGACACCGACGCCGAGGGCCGCCTGGTGCTCATGGACGGCATCGCCAGGGCCGCCGAGGACGAGCCCGACGTGATCGTCGACGTCGCCACCCTCACCGGCGCGCAAATCGTGGCGCTCGGCTGGCGCACCGCGGGCGTCATGGCCAACGACGACGCCGTCAGGGAACTCGTCCTCGACGCCGCCAAGGCCGCGGGCGAGGGCGCGTGGGGCATGCCGCTGCCCGAGGAGCTGCGCAAAGGGCTCGACTCACCGATCGCCGACCTCGCCAACCTGCAGCCCGAGCGGTGGGGCAGCATGCTGGCGGCGGGTCTCTTTCTGAAGGAGTTCGTGCCCGAAGGGGTGCGCTGGGCCCACATCGACATGGCGGGGCCCGCGTTCAACAAGGGCGAGCCGTACGGTTACATCCCGAAGGGCGGCACCGGTGCGATCACGCGCACGCTCATCGGACTGGCAGAGCGGCACGCAAGCATCTGAAACAAATGAAAAGATGAGGGCATCACAACACCCCGACAAGGAGCCTTCCTGTGGCCTATGACATCGTCGTCCTAGGTGGCGGCAGCGGCGGTTATGCCTGCGCGCTCCGGGCGGCCGAGCTGGGCAAGTCGGTCGTCCTGATCGAAAAGGACAAGATCGGCGGCACCTGCCTCCACAGGGGATGCATCCCCACGAAGGCTCTGCTGCACTCCGCCGAGGTCGCCGACGAGACCCGCGAGAGCGAGTCCTTCGGCGTCAAGGCGAGCTTCGACGGCATCGACGTCCAGGGCGTGCACGCGTTCAAGGACAAGATCGTCACGAGGGCGTGGAAGGGCGTGCAGGGCCTGCTGAAGGGTGCCGGCGTGACGATCGTCGAGGGCGAGGGCCGCCTCGCGGGCCCCGGCAGGGTCCAGGTGGGCTCCGAGGTCTACGAAGGCCGCAACGTCGTCCTGGCCACCGGCTCCGCGCCCAAGACGCTGCCCGGCCTGGAGATCGACGGCGAGCGCGTCATCACCAGCGAGCACACGCTCACGATGGACCACGTGCCGAGCTCGGTGATCGTGCTGGGCGGTGGTGTGATCGGCGTCGAGCTGGCCAGCGTCTACCGCTCGTTCGGAGCCGAGGTCACGATCGTCGAGGCGCTGCCGCACCTGCTGCCCACCGAGGAGGAGTCCAGCTCCAAGCTGCTGGAGCGGGCCTTCCGCCGCCGCGGCATCAAATACGAGCTGGGCGTCTTCTTCGACGGCGCCAAGACCACCGAAACCGGTGTGGTCGTCACGCTCGCCAACGGCAAGACCCTCGACGCCGAGTTGCTGCTCGTCGCGGTCGGCCGCGGCGCCGTCTCCTCGGGCATGGGCTTCGAGGAGCAGGGCATCACCATCGAGCGCGGCGCCGTCGTGGTCGACGAGCACTGCCAGACGTCCGTGCCGGGCGTCTACGCCATCGGCGACCTCATCCCGACGCTGCAGCTCGCGCACGCCGGGTTCGCGGAGGGGATCATGGTGGCCGAGCACATCGCCGGCCTCAACCCGCCGCCCATCGACTACGCGGGCGTGCCGCGCATCACCTACTCCGACCCCGAGGTGGCCTCCGTCGGCATCACCTCGGCGCAGGCGGCCGAGCGCGGCATCGAGATCGTCGAGCAGGCTTACGACCTGGCGGGCAACCCCAAGAGCCAGATCCTCGGCACCTCGGGCGCCGTGAAGGTCATCGCCCGGAAGGACGGACCCGTCGTCGGTGTCCACATGGTGGGCAGGCGCATCGGCGAGCTCGTCACGGAAGGCCAGCTGATCTACAACTGGGAGGCGCTGCCCGCAGAGGTCGCCCAGCTCATCC
Source organism: Nonomuraea sp. K271 (assembly GCF_009908215.1). NCBI lineage: Bacteria > Bacillati > Actinomycetota > Actinomycetes > Streptosporangiales > Streptosporangiaceae > Nonomuraea > Nonomuraea sp. K271. The sequence goes on from NZ_JAAAHR010000211.1 coordinate 14,781, forward strand.
ACGCACATCCGACGCAGTCCGAGGCAGTCGGTGAGGCGATGCTGGCCCTGGCCGGCAAGCCGTTGCACGTACACAACTAGTCCAGCCCTCGAGATCAGAACGCGAGAGAAGAATAACGATGCCGGTCTCCGTACAGATGCCCCAGCTCGGCGAGAGCGTGACCGAGGGCACCGTAACCCGTTGGCTGAAGAAGGAGGGCGAGCGCGTCGAGGCTGACGAGCCGCTCCTCGAAGTGTCGACCGACAAGGTCGACACCGAGATCCCGTCGCCGTCCGCGGGCGTCCTCACCAAGATCGTGGTGGCCGAGGACGAGACGGTCGAGGTCGGGGCCGAGCTCGCCGTCATCGACGAGAACGGCCAGGCAGGCGCCACCGCGTCGGCTCCCGAGGCGGCCCCGGCCGCCGAGCCGGCCCCGCAGCCGGCCCCGCAGCCGGCCGCGCAGCCCGAGCCTGAGCCCGAGCCGGCGCCGGCTCCTCCCGCCTCCTCGATCCCGCAGCCGGCTCCGGCCCAGCCCGCCCC